>CAJWXO010000031.1 GCA_913049755.1 uncultured Cryomorphaceae bacterium | reverse complement strand
AGTTCCGCTTTTTAGTATTTTTCCTTCAAACATTAAATATGTCCTATCTGTAATTGCCAATGTTTCTTGAACGTTATGATCTGTAATTAAAACTCCAATATTTCTATCCACAAGTTTTGCTACAATTGACTGGATATCTTCAACAGCAATAGGGTCAACTCCAGCAAAAGGTTCGTCTAATAAAATAAATTTGGGATCTGAAGCTAGAGCCCTGGCAATTTCAGTTCTTCTGCGCTCCCCTCCAGAAAGAAGATCACCCATTGTGTTCCTTATTCTCGTTAATGCAAATTCATCAAGAAGAATATCAGTTCTAGACTTAATTTCGCTTTTATTAAAACCTCTCCACTCCAAAACTGCAGCAATATTATCTTCAACCGTCATCTTTCGAAATATAGATGGATCTTGAGCTAAGTAACCAATGCCTTTCTGAGCTCTCCGATACATTGGTAATCGGGTTATATTCTCATTATTGAGTAGTACTTCTCCTTCATCGGGCTTAACCATGCCAACTACTGTATAAAAAGAAGTTGTTTTACCCGCGCCATTTGGCCCCAATAATCCGACTATTTCTCCCTGATCAACATGGAAGCTAACATTATCAACAACCCTTCTTCGACTATAATCTTTTGATATTTTAATTACTTCGAGTCTCATTTTGACATCTTATTCATTAATTGGTTGGGCCACTCGGCTTATAAATATGCTTAATTCATACAATATAGCAACTGGAATAGAAACAATAATTTGACTAAATATATCTGGTGGCGTGATAATAGAAGAAACTACTAAAATCCCGACCCAAGCATGATTTCTATACATCTGCATACCATTAGGAGTAACAATTCCTGCACGGGATAAAAAATAAACCACAATGGGCAATTCAAATAAAAATCCGCAAGCCAATATTATACTTGCTATCGTTGCTAAGTATGATGACATCTCGATAAGGTTTACAATCTGATCAGATACCACATAGTTTGATAGAAATTGAATACTCAAAGGAACAATTAGAAAATAACCAAAAGCAGCTCCCAAAAAGAATAAAATCGATGAAATACTTATGAAAGCAACAGATTTTTGTCTTTCACCAAATGTCAACCCAGGAGAAACAAACATCCATAATTCTTTAAGAACAAATGGAATAGCTAAAACCAAACCTGTCATTAATGATAGAGAAATATGAAGCGAAAATTGGCCTGCCATTTTACTATTTAGCAGTTCAATATTAATTTTATTGATGCATAAACTTGAAATATTCCAAATTTCAGAAAGTTGACAAAGCGCACGGTAAGTGATGAAATCGACTGATTTAGGAGCAAGAAGCAAACCGTCAAATAGAATCTCTCTAAAGGCAAAAGCTAATCCAGCAGCTACAAGTACAGCTATAGAAGCCCGCATCAAATGTTTGCGCAGTGCCGCGAGATGATTTAAAAAAGACATTGAATTTCCTTCTGACATGATATGCAAAAGTAGTTTATAGCGTAACTTCATAACTTCTATTTCATCAAAAAAAGATGATTCAAAAAACAACTAACGAAAGCAAAGCCTTATTGAAAGCTTTCTTTGGCTTTGATGAATTCAAAGGCAATCAAGCAGATTCAATAGATTCTATCCTTAATGGGAATAACACATTTGTTAGAATGCCTACAGGTGGGGGTAAATCATTATGCTATCAGCTTCCAGCAATTCAAATGGACGGAATCGCAATAGTGATATCCCCTTTAATTGCATTGATGAAAAACCAGGTAGATTCGATAAGAAGCTTTGCTACCAATGACTCTATAGCTCACGTTTGGAATTCCTCTCTCACTAAAAGAGAAATGGTGGCGGTACGCAAAGATCTATCATCAGGAGTGACAAAACTTTTGTATATGGCACCAGAATCTCTTAACAGGTCTGAAAATATTGAGTTTTTAAAAAATCTTAAAATATCCTTTTACGCTATAGATGAAGCTCACTGTATTTCAGAATGGGGTCATGATTTTCGGCCTGATTATCGACAACTCCGGGGAGCAATCAATTCCATAGAGAATAGACCAATTATGGCATTGACTGCAACAGCAACTGAAAAAGTTGTGTCGGATATTCAAAAAAGCCTCGAAATGAAGCAGGTAAATATCTTTTCAACTTCATTCAATCGTCCAAATCTATTCTACGAGATTAACTTGAAGAATGAAGTAGAAAAAGACATCGTCAAATTACTTAAAAAGCATAGTGGGAAATCTGCAATTATATATTGCCTTAGTCGAAAAAAAGTTGAAGAAATTGCACAAGTTCTTCAGCTCAATGATATCCGAGCGCTACCCTATCATGCGGGATTAGACAGCAATACAAGATCCAAACATCAGGATGCTTTTTTAAATGAAGACATTCATGTTATCGTTGCCACTATTGCCTTTGGCATGGGGATAGATAAACCAGACGTTAGACTAGTCCTTCATCATGACATCCCAAAAAGTATAGAAAGTTACTACCAAGAAACAGGGAGAGCAGGGCGAGATGGAGGAGAAGGCATTTGCGTTACTTATTATTCGGAAAAAGATATTCAGAAATTGGATAAATTTCTCAGTAAAAAGCCTGTTTCCGAACAAGAGATTGGCCGACAATTACTTCAAGAATCAAAAGGATATGCCTTATCCTCAACATGCAGAAGAGAGTATATTCTTCATTATTTTGGAGAAGAGTTTCAAGATGAAAATTGCAAATGCTGCGATAACTGCATTAGGAATTCTGAAAAAATAAATTCTTCAGAGGAAGTTAAATTAACACTTAACGTTATAAAAGAGGGGAAAAATAATTTCAGGTCTGAACAAGTAGTTAATGTTTTAATTGGAAATGAAACTTCTGTGCTTAAAACTTTTGGCGCTTCTAGATTGCCACAATGGAGCGAGGGAAAAAATAAAACATCAGAATATTGGTCAGATTTATTACGTCAAATTTCATTAAAATATCTAATCAAAAAAGATATCGAGCGCTATGGTATTTTGAGTATCACAGATAAAGGTGAAAAATTTTTAAATGAGAACATGGGATTTCTGGCTAAACCGTATCGTGAAGTTTCAGAAAGTATTGACTCTAAGGAGAAGAATAAACAAAGTAACTCTGTTTTAGATCCTGAACTTTATAAAAAATTACAATTAGCAAATAGAACTTTAGCCAAAGAAAGAAGCATACCTCCTTACGCGATGTTTTCAGAAATATCTTTAATAGAAATGGCAAGCTCTTATCCATTCACTCAAGATGAATTAATGGTGATACCTGGGGTTGGAGAAGGTAAAGCAAAAAGGTTTGGTGCTGAAATTATAGGAGTAATTAAGTTTCATTGCGATGAAAATAATATTGAGAGACTTGAAGACCTTACAATTCGAAGTGCAGGTAAAAAGGGGTCTCTGAAAATATATATAATTCAATCTATTGATCGTTTGCTTTCACTCGAAGAAATGGCAAATAGCAAGGGTGTTTCACAAAATGAACTACTGGAAGAAATGGAACGTATCGTTGAAAATGGAACACGACTAGCCCTTGATCATATCATTGAAGAAATAATTGATGATGATGACTCAATCGATGAAATACTTGAGTACTTTTCAGAAGAGTCGAAATCAGGAGATATAAATGAGGCGCTAACTTATTTTGAAGACACTTATAATGAAGAAGAGCTTCGCCTGGTAAGACTAAAATTTTTATGCTCAGTTCTTTAAATCAATTCTTATGAATCCATTTTAATTGATTTGGAATTTCGGCAGAAGCTAATTTTAAAAAAGTTATACTTTTCGAATAGTTTAATATTTTCTGAATTGTATTTTTTGAAGGTTGGCTTAAGTATTTTGACTCTTGTGTAAATTCATCCATAGGCATTATTAACTGACAAAACAACGCACAGGCTTCTGAATTATTATACGTCAATCTGCAATATTTTACGCAAGTTTATAATTGCATACCTCATCCTACCAAGAGCTGTATTTATTCCTACACCCGTCTCATTGGCAATATCCTTAAAACTCAGACCCGATGTCATTCGCAACTTTATGACCTCTTGTTGGTCTAACGGAAGCTGCCTAACTGCAAATTTAATATCCTTATACCACTGGTCTTGAAGGTCTTTTTCTTCATAATTAAGGGTTTCATCAGTTATACCTAATATAGAGTCACGACAGTCATCTATTCCAATAAGTTTAGACCGTTTTTGTTTTCTAAAATAGTCCATAACCGCATTTCGTGCAACTCTATGAATCCAACCAGAAAACTTACCTAACTCCTTATATTCATTAGCTTTTGAAACTTGGATAAACTTGATCCAAACCTCCTGCAAAATATCATTAGATAGTTCCTCATCGCGAACCTTCTGTAAAATTAAATTGAAAACGGATGAAGAATACCTATTAACGAGCCTTTCAAGGGCTACCTCATTACCATTCGAGTACTGGGAAACCAATTCAGCATCGCTCTTACCTACATTATTCATAAACCAGAAATGTTTAAAAAGTTGAGTAGGGTTTAGATCAAATAGGCGGTATTTTTTTTGTTTTTACGAATCTAGCATTTTTTCTTTGAAAACAAAGGGTATTTTTGCATTTCAAATATGAAAAAATTAGACTACTTAACTATTCAAGGCGCTAGAGTCAATAACTTAAAGAACATTAATGTAGAATTTCCACATGGTCACTTAGTAGTTATTACTGGTGTAAGTGGTAGCGGAAAGTCATCATTAGCATTTGACACATTGTACGCTGAGGGCCAAAGAAGATATGTCGAATCATTGTCCTCATATGCTCGTCAATTCTTAGGAAAGTTAGATAAACCTGAAGTAGATAACATTCAAGGGCTTGCTCCAGCAATTGCTATCCAGCAAAAAGTAATATCAAGAAATCCAAGATCTACATTAGCCACAGTGACAGAACTTCATGATTATTTGAAGGTTTTATTTGCTCGTATTGGTAAAACATATTCTCCAATTTCAGGAAACGAAGTAAGACGCCACCAAAACATAGATGTTCTGAAGAAGATTAAGGAAAAAGAAGATTCTGTAGTTCTAATTATTAGCCCGCTTGATTTCAATGATCGTTCTAAAAGTGAAATGTCATCTTTATTAAGCCAGCAAGGATACTCTAGAGTGATTGATATATCAGGAGATATTCATCGTATCGAAAAAATACCAGACTCAATAAAAACTTTCTCTCTTGTTGTTGACAGACTTCATTTAAACAACCTTGATGAAGAGACCTTGAATCGAGCCAATGACTCTATTCAGACAGCTTTTTTTGAAGGAAAAGGAGAATTAATACTTAGATGGGAAAATGATCTCGAAGATAGATTTTCTAATCAATTTAGTTTAGACGGAATCGATTTCGAGGAACCTTCTCCATCGTTATTCACATTTAATACCCCCCAAGGAGCATGTCCAAAATGTGAAGGCTTTGGTTCAACAATAGGTATTGATAAAGATTTAGTAATTCCAAATAAAACACTGAGTATATATGACAATGCTATAGCTCCATGGAAAGGTGAAAAACTCTCGAAATGGAAAAACCAATTAATTCTTGGTTCGGAACTTGCCAATATCCCAATTCATAAACCCATAAACCTTTTAACTCCAGATCAAGAAGATCTTGTATGGAATGGATGTAAACACTTTAAAGGGATTAATGATTTTTTCAATTATGTTGAAAGTAAAATATATAAAATTCAATTTAGAGTACTCCAAGCCAGATATAGAGGAAAGACAATTTGCTCCGACTGCGAAGGGAAACGACTTAGAAAAGAGGCTGGTTATGTAAAAATTAATGGATCATCCATAACAGAAATATTGTCATGGTCTATATCAAAAGCAATGATTTGGTTCAATCAGCTTGAATTAAAAGGAAATGATTTTAAGATTGCGGAAAGATTAATTTTAGAGATAAAAAATCGACTTAATGTCCTGGAAAAAGTGGGACTTCACTATTTAACTTTAGAACGTCCTTCTTCTACATTATCTGGGGGGGAATCTCAACGTATACATCTGGCTAAAAGTTTAGGTTCATCTCTCGTGGGATCCATCTATATTTTAGATGAACCAAGTATTGGACTTCACCCAAAAGACGCAACGAAACTACTTGAAGTACTGTTTCAACTTCGAGATATGGGAAATACTGTGGTAGTTGTTGAACATGATTCTCTTTTCATGAGAGCTGCTGATACTTTAATTGATATCGGCCCCAAAGCTGGTTCTAAAGGAGGAAATGTGATTTATAGTGGACCGGGAAATGATATAGATTCTCAAAATAGTTTGACTGCTCTCTACCTCAAAGGAGAGAAAAAAGTGTCACGGATTCATTTAAATACAAAAAATGCAAAAACTATTGGAATTCGTGGAGCAGTTCTTAATAATTTAAAAAAAGTTGATATTGACATTCCAATAGGCTTTCTATCAGTAGTTTGCGGAGTGAGTGGAAGTGGTAAAACCTCTTTAATTAGAAATGTATTAATCCCTGCTCTTCAAAAGAATTTAGGCGATTCCAATATGAAATCAGAGATGTATTCATCTTTAGTTGGAGATACATTTTTAGTTAATTCAGTTGAGATTGTAGATCAAAATCCTATGGGTAAGTCATCCAGATCTAACCCAGCAACATATTTAAAGATTTACGACGATATCCGATCAGCATTTGCATCAACAAAAAGTGCTCAGATTCGGAGCTTAAAAGCCAAGCATTTTTCCTTTAATACAGAAGGAGGAAGATGCGACATGTGCAAAGGAGATGGATTTGTAACCATAGAAATGCAATTTATGGCGGATGTTCACTTAAAATGTGAACATTGTAATGGGAACAGATTTCAAGATGATATTCTCGGTGTCGAAATAAAAGGGAAGAATATTGCAGATGTTTTACGAATGACAATTGATGAAGCCTTTGTTTTCTTTAAGAGCTGTGAATTACCAAAAATTTCGATAAAGCTTCAGCCACTCATGGATGTTGGGTTAGGCTATTTGCAGTTGGGGCAAACAAGCTCCACTCTATCTGGAGGAGAAGGTCAAAGAGTTAAACTGGCATATTATTTGTCAAAAGGCAACTCTATTGATCCCATTTTCTTTGTTTTTGATGAACCAACTACTGGACTCCATTTTGATGATGTTCAAAAACTCCTTGACTCTTTTAATGCGTTAATTGACTTAGGACATACTGTTTTAGTTATTGAACACCATACAGATGTTATTTCTAACGCAGATTGGATAATTGAATTAGGTCCTGAAGGAGGCGAAGATGGCGGACATTTAATTTTCCAAGGTGAACTTGAAAAATTTCGGAATGAAACTAAATCTCCTACATCAATGTTTATTCAAAATATTTAGAAGAAAAATATTCATGAATTTAATTAGAGACTTTTCTTTGATCTGCGCTGTCTCAAAACCTCATATAACATAACTGCACCTGCAACACTAACATTCAATGAGTCTACAATCCCGTTCATTGGGATTTTTAATTTTTGGAGATTATTATTTTCCCAACTTTCACCCAACCCTTTATCTTCCGAGCCAAGAACAATAGCACAAGGCCCCTCTAAGTCCACATCAAAAGATAAATCTTTACCATTTGGATCCATTAAATAACATTTTAAGTTATTATTACTGAGAAATTTTTGGACCTCAGAACTATTAGATTCAAACCACGGGGTATTAAAAATCCCCCCTAAACTATTTCTTATCGAATGTGAACTTAATGGATCACATTTTAAGGATGAAAAAACTACCGCATCCACAGCTGTGGCATTTGCTGTTCGCATTAAAGCACCAATGTTACCAGGCTTTTCAATACCATCTATAATTAACAGAAAGGGGGTTTTAGACAATTTTAGATCAGCCAAACCATTTTTAGGCCTTAAAAAAACAGCTAATGATTTAACCGTCCCATCGCGGATTACAAGCTTTGCAAATACTTCCTTTGAACACAGTATTGGGTTATTTACTTTGAAAATATTGATCAATTCAGACTCTTCAGAAACAAATAAATCTTTCAAATGATACCCGGATCGAATAGCACGGGTTATTTCCCTTTCTCCTTCTACTAAAAAGACCTGGTCTCGTTTTCGCATAGCAGGTTTATTTAACCAATGAACAAGCTTTTTAATTCTTTCATTTTGCAAACTCTCAATATAAATCACCCCCCTATTCTTTTTGATTTTAATCCTAAGTTCATTAAGTATTGTTCACACTTATCCCTTACGTCTCCTTGTAAAAGCAAAACAACTCCATTCAAACTGCCTCCAACACCACATGAAGCTTTTATAGATTTTGCCAAAGAAACCAAACCGTCTCCTTCCGTATAACGGAAGTCCAATAACGTGACAGTTTTTCCGGCACGACCTTTCTTTTCAAAATAAATCTCCACCAATCCTTTTAAAGGAATTTTAGTTTTGTTAATATCGTTTTCATCTGTATCTAAAGGAACCCTTGATTCACTATCAACATTGCCTAGTGCGTTCGATAAGGCGTCAGAAAACGGATTATTACTTTGAGGTCCAGACTTGAAATTATTGTTTTTTCTCATCTATAATTTTTTGATAAAGCTGTAAATACGTTTCACTAATTTGCGACATAGAGAAAGATTCTGCTTTCACTCTTGAAGAAGCAGAAAAAATTGACATTTTGTTCTCGTTAGTTAAAAGCTCTAAAGCTCTTTTAGACATTGCTTCTATGTCTCCAAGGTTTTCAAGATATCCATTTATTTCATGATCAACTACCTCACTAAGCCCACCAACTCGTGATGCTACCACTGGAACGTAGGAGGCCATAGCCTCCAACGCCGACAACCCGAAACTCTCTGTTTCAGAAGGCAATAAGAAAATATCAGATATTCCAAGCATCGACTTCACATCGAAAGTTTTACCCCGAAAAAACACCTTTTCCTTTATATCTAACTGATCAACTAATTCCTCCGCAGGGACTCTATCGGGCCCATCACCTACCATTATCAAAATGGAATCTTTTTCCTCTTGGATTTTTTTAAAAATCTTAATAACATCCAAAATTCTTTTAACCGGACGAAAATTACTAACATGACATACAATGGACTGATTTTCGGATGCAAAAGACTGTCTTAATTCTTTATCTGCACGACCATAACCTGCGATATTGACAAAATTTGGTATAACCTCTATTGGATTTTTAATCTCAAAGAGACTTTCAGTTTGCTCCTTTAGACTTTTGCTTACTGCGGTAACATAATTACTATGATTTATTGAGAAACAAACTGCTGCCTTGTAAACTGGCTTTTTACCTACAAGCGTAATATCAGTTCCATGCAATGTGGTAATTACCGGAATAAAAATCTTCTGATCTTTTAAAATTTCCCTTGCCATATATGCAGCATAGGCATGCGGTATAGCATAGTGGACGTGTAATATTTCAAGTTGCTCTTTGCGAACAATTTCAACAATTGTGCTTGCAAGCGCTAATTCATAAGGCTGATACTGAAACAAAGGATATGGATCTACAATAACTTCATGGAAATTTATATTTCCATTTAACTGATCTAATCGAACCGGCAAAGCATTGCTTATCACGTGGATACTATTACCCTGTCTACCTAAAAAATTCCCCAGTTCCGTTGCCATGACGCCAGAACCTCCGTAAGTCGGATGGCAAATAATTCCTATTCTCATCTCTTCATTTTCTTTATGAGCTGATTATTTTGATATTCTTCTCGAGACACCTCTACTCCATTAGTGTCAAAATAAATAACATCCCCATCTATTTTTCCGCTGTCATAGGGATAAATTGCAGCCTCTATAGAATTATCATGATACCAAATTGATAATCCATGTTTTAAATTCAAAGACCAAATTGTTCTCTTTTGAACAACTCCAGTTCGGTAATAAACAAGCTCTTCTCCATTTAATCTTCCATCTAACCAAGTTGTGCTTTTTATTTTTTTCCCTGCCTGATCAAAAGCTATTTCTAATCCATTTCTCAAGCCTTTAGACCATTGATTATGAATCAATACCTGACCTGATGAATGAAATTCCCAAGAAGGCCCATTTAATAGGCCAAATTGAAATAATTGTATTCGTTGTGGCTTTCCACTAGTAAAATAATTCACAAAAGTAGAATCTATTGACGAGCTGTATTCATTCTTCTTTATTTGGCCGTAAAGATCAAAAGAACTTATAAGGCAACTAAAGAATAGAATCTTGAATAACCTGCTGAATTCTAGTCCGTATGTCAAGTTCATAGATTTTTTTATTTTCGGCATTGGGGAAAATTCTATTAGATAGAAATACTAAGATAATTCCAGATTCAGGGTCAGCCCATGCAAAAGTACCAGTAAATCCGGTGTGTCCGAAACTATTTTCACTTACGCACCCACAGGTAGGTCCATCACCCTCTTTTTGAGGACGATCAAAACCTAGCCCTCTCCTATTTCCAGTTTCACATGAGTAGCATGTAACAAAACGTTTCAATGTTTGAGGATTCAAATATTTATAGCCATTAAAATTGCCACCATTTAAATATAGTTGCATTATCTGACCAACACTGTAGGCATTGGAGAACAGACCTGCATGACCTGCAACACCACCAAGTAATGCAGCACCTTGATCATGCACCGTTGCGCGAATTTGTTGTTTACGAAAGACCAGATCATTTTCGGTAGGAGCAATATCAAAAGATTCATAACCATTTACAAGTGGGTTAAACGTCATGGATAAACCCATGGGTTTATACCATTGGGAATGTGCAATTTTATCCAATCCTAATTTTTGTTGCTGCTCAATAAATCTTTGAAAAAGGTAATAACCAAGATCTGAGTATTTATAATTTAAATCTCCTAATTCAACAGATGATATAGATTTAAAAATACTATCTCGAATAATATTAGAACCATATATTTTTGGTGCAATAGAGATGTTGAATTCAGGAGTTTTAATAGACCTGAAATATTGATTATCAAGAGAACCATCGCTCCAAATAAACTTTTGATAAAACGGTATCCATCCTGGCAAGCCTGACTGATGAGCAAGGATTTCTTTCACTACAAGAGAATCTATAGAGCTATCTGTAAATTCTGGCAATAATTTAGAAATGGGACTATCTAAAAAATCCTCACCACCATACCTCTCGTAATATTGCATCAGTAATGGCATAGATGTCAATATTTTAGTTAGACTGGCAACGTCATATAGATGATGCGTTTTTGCCTCAGTGAAACCATCTAATGTTCCCCATGCAGAATCTAATACAACCCTACCATATCTCGAAAGGAAGATTTGACAGCCTGGAAAAGCATCCTCATTTATACCTTCATTAACTATTGAGTCTATTAATTCTATAACATTAGAGTTCAATCCGATTGAGGCAAATGTATGTGTGCTTTTTTCAGGATTAAGATTGATTCCAGAAACTGGGATGAATCCTGGAAAACCTTTCTTTATTCCTCTCAGAACGACTCTCTTCATTATTCCCAAAGCATTATTTTCTCCCTCATAACCGATAATAACTGCATCAAAAATTTTTGTTAATTTTTTCGCATAATCCAGTGAGTTTGAACTTCGAATCAATCCATAAGGATTTGCCATTTGAATAAGTCCTATTTTAAATCCTTTTGCCTTGAATTCCTCAGCATCTTTCAATAGATTAATAGAAATATTTCCATTCTTCCATGGGCTAGTAGTTTTTTCTATGTTTAAAAACCAAATCGTGCCATTCCCATCTATTTCATGGGAATGAATTTCATGATCAGAAAAAATATTT
>CAJWXO010000030.1 GCA_913049755.1 uncultured Cryomorphaceae bacterium | reverse complement strand
ATGGATTTACATCTTTAAATGTCGGCCCCACAAGAATTTCAGGTATTGAAACCATTTTAGCTGGTGAGGTGAATTTAGGTGAAATCAATATTCAAAGTATGTTGAGTCATACATATTCAAATCCAATTTCGCTGGACCCAGAAAAAGAATATGAATATGATTCTGACGGGGAGGCGATGTCGTTTAATTCAACATCATTAGATCCAAGTCGTAGAATGTTAAAATACAGATACCGAAATACGGTAAAAGGTGATATCGAAGCAATTTGGAAAACGTTATCAATGGGTGTCAGTATTCGCTATAATTCTTTCATGGAAAATATTGATGCAGTATTCACTGATCCACTGATATCAATTTTTGTTCCTGGAGTTCAAGATTCTCGATACAGTATGCCCAGTGGAGATGTGTTTGTTGATCTCCGATGTCAGTATCGTTTTAATAAAAGTTGGAAGGCTCAAGCGGGTGTCTTAAATGTTTTTAATCGATTATCTAGCCCTCGCCCAGCACTTCTCTCTAAGTCGAGAAGTTTTATGCTTCAAATAAGTTACGAGCTAAATTAAAATTGCACTTATATTTACCGAATGGGGGTATAGCTCAGTTGGCTAGAGCGCTTGCATGGCATGCAAGAGGTCGTCGGTTCGACTCCGACTATCTCCACTGAAGCGGAAATTATCTCATTTTAAATGAGATAATTTCCGCTTTTTTATGGCATGATTCTAAAATAGAATCATGTTTTATCTAACTCTGACAAGTATGAATTGGCAATATTAAAATGAGATTTTTTTCTCTCAGGGGTCATTTTATCCAACATATTAACCATAAATTTCATTCGGATATTTTTATTAAATAAATCTCTATTTATATCTATAAATCTCCAATATAATCCATCCCAAATTTTTCTCCAATCACCATCCGGAAAATCACTCATTTTTTTGAGATAGTTACTACTTGATATATAGGGTTTTGAAGACATTAGTCCTCCGTCAGCAAATTGACTCATCCCATAAATATTGGGAACCATAACCCAATCATATGCATCGATGTAATGCTCCATGAACCATTTATAAACTTCATCTGGGTCAAATTCGCATAGCATCATAAAGTTACCTAATACCATAAGTCTCTCAATATGATGGTTGTAAGCTGTTTTTTGGACTTTTTTTATTGTTACATCAACGGGTAAAATTCCAGTGGTTGCATCATAAAAAGATGATGGAATTTTTCTGTGGAATTTGAAAAAATTAGTGGTTCTTTCTTCACTTCCTTTAACTAGATAAATCCCCCTTATGAACTCCCGCCAACCAGTTATTTGCCTTATAAATCCCTCAATGGAGTTTAAAGGGTATTTATCTTGAAAAAGTAAAATTTTCGTTATGACCTGTTTTGGTGTAATTAATCCACAGTTTAGCAGTGGAGAAAGAACACTATGATTTAAAAAAGATTCATTCTGAACCATGGCATCTTCATAAGTCCCAAAATTATCCAATCGGTCAAAAAGGAATAGCTCTAACCATTCATTTGCTAATTTATGGTTATGCGGATAAATGGGCCTGACAGTGAATTCGCCTGGATTTGATTTAAAATTTTCTTGAACATAGCTTGACGCTTCTTTAAAAAAATCATCTATTACTAACTCACCAACTTTTGGAGGTGTTTTCCCTTTTGGATACTTTTTTCTATTCTCGGTATCAAAGCTCCATTTCCCCCCGATTGGTCCATCTGAAGAGTCTAATAAAATTCTTAATTTTTTTCTTTGCTGTATATAAAATGATGTTTGAAAAAATTTTTTCTTTTTAGAATTAAAAAACTCCTCAAGATCATCAGAAGAATTCAGAAACATAGGACTCTCTATTCTATTCAGCTTTATTTGAGAGATCTTCACAGCCTTCAAAAGGCGCCTTTCTATATAGTTGTCATTGGTGTCGATATAATTTATGTGTGAATACTCATTTTTTTTTAAATGAGGGATCAATTCCCTAACATCTGCAATGCTGTCATCGAAATTCAAATATTGAGCAACTTTATTCTTTTTTAGAATAAAGTCAAAATAATATTTCATCGATGACCTATGAAGGATAAGCTTCTGGACATGAAATTTGAAGTAATTAAAATAAAGGGGTTCTTCAATTAAATAAAAATCACCTTTCTCTTTTAATAATGGACTTTCTTTAAATAGCTGGTGAGGGAAAATAATATTTGCAGTTTTCATTCAATTCCTTATAGGTTGATTTCGATAACTTAAAATTAATAAAACACCACTTATTCCAAATGACAAAAGGTAAACTAGACCTTCCTGTAAACTGTGTAATAATAATCCTCCAATTCCAAATAGTAATGAGTAAGCAGATATAACGGCAAGAATCCATCTTAAGAAAAGGAGACCTATTGATGTCATGCCTTTGTCAAAGACACGAGATTTAAAATATATCCATTGTTTGGATTCTTTGGTAGAAAATAAAACTATGAGCCAGGCTGCCGTTGTTAAACCAACGGTAAAAAAGAAAGAATCCGGAAATTCGAGATGGAAAAAGTAGCGAGCAATTGAATATCCTATAAATGGTGTAATTGTAGCGGTTATTTCTACCCAAGCATTTATTCTGCCCCAAAACCATCTTAAGATTAGCACAAGTCCAAGTCCAGCTCCACATTCCATTATGAACTTCCAAACGCCGGAAATACTATGAATTTGAGTAGAAACTAAAAGACTTATGCTTGCTAAAATCGCTATAAGCCACCTGCTATTTTGGACAACTATCTCATCTTTGGGAGATTCACTTTTTACTCTAAGCCATACATCATTAATCAAGTATGATGCTCCCCAATTGAGTTGTGTTGAGATTGTACTCATGTAGGCACTGAGGAATGCCACTAGCATTAATCCCATCCAACCTTTTGGTAAGTAATGCTTCATGGCATATATGTATCCAAATCGTGGGTGAATTTCATAATTTATTGCTTCCGCAAGTTTTGGATTTTTTTTAGCCGCTTGTCTAAGACCCTCTCTAACGATTAAAACTTTGGTAGCGTCTGAAACATTATTTGGGCTGTTCTCCCCGGAAAGCCAATCAGAAGAATAACCTTGCATCGCTTTAATCTCAGTTAACTCTTTTTTTAGATTATCTGGAGTGTGATTTTCAACATTAAATAGTGTCAAAGATGCTAGACCAACTAATATCCAAGGCCAAGGCCTTAAAGCATAGTGTGCAAAATTGAAAAATAAGGTAGCCCCGACGGCATGAGATTCATTTTTTGAGCTCATTATACGTTGGGCTATATAACCGCCTCCTCCTGGTTCTGCTCCTGGATACCAGGTGCTCCACCACATCATTCCAAAGTAAGCAAAAAAGGCGCCAATACCTATAGCAAAGCCATCTGTATTATCTTTTGAGAAATCCGGGAAGAAATTCAACTGCTCGGAAGAGAGTGAAGATTTGAGTCCAGAAAGCCCTCCAACTTCTTCTGACTGAATAACAAATACAGCGAGAGCTATACTGCCAGTCATTGCTATAATAAATTGAATGGCATCCGTTACTACAACACCAAGCAGACCAGATAGAGCTGCATAAATTGCGACAAGTAAAGTTATAATAGCTGTAAGTCCAAAAGCGTAATCATAAGGAATCCCAAATAACCCTTCTAGAACTGAGATCATGGCAACATGGACCCACCCTAGAATGAGGAGATTTATAAAAAACCCTAAATAAATTGCTCGAAATACTCGTAGTATAAATGCCGGCTTTCCGTGGTATCTAAGCTCTATTAATTCAGCTTCAGTGACAACACCGGCTCTTCGCCATAGTGGAGCGAAAACAATCGATGTCAACATGCCTCCTGCCAGTAAATTCCACCAAATCCAGTTTCCTGAAACTCCATTCATTCCAATTATTTCTGTTACAGCAAGAGGGGTGTCAGCAGCAAAAGTTGTTGCTACCATTGATAGCCCGGCAAGGGCCCACGGTATATTTCTGTCCCCTAGAAAAAATCCCTCTAATGAACGTTTAGAGGATTGACCTACCCAAATTCCAACGCCAATAATTATAATTAATATTGTAGAAATTATTATTAAATCTATACTTTCTAAATGGATGGAATTCATGGCTAGAAGATACGTAGCATAAATCTTTTATGATTAATCTGATTTGAACTACTTGGATACTCTTGTTAAACTCTCCAATAAGAGTTTTACCGTTGTATTTTTGATATAAATTCTATGAACAGATGAATGTACTATTATTTGGTTCCGGTGGACGCGAATCCGCATTTGCATGGAAAATCGCACAGAGTCAATTACTAGATGAGTTATATATCGCCCCGGGAAACCCTGGAGTTATGGAGTATGGAAAATGTGTTGATTTAAAGTGGAATAATTTTAATCAGGTTCAAGATTTCTGTCGTAATAAATATATTGACATGGTGATTGTTGGCCCAGAGGATCCGTTGGTTCATGGTATGGCAGATTATTTCTCAAATACCCAGGCTCTTTCTCATATATATTTTATTGGACCTAAAAAATTGGGGGCCCAACTAGAGGGGAGTAAAGATTTTTCTAAGAGATTTATGGATCGGCATAAAATTCCAACGGCATCCTATAAAACTTTCCGAAAAGATCAAGTGCATGAGGCGGTTGATTATTTAAAAAAAGTTGATGCACCGTATGTTTTAAAAGCTGACGGTTTAGCTGGAGGTAAAGGTGTTGTAATTCATGAAGATCTGAACGATGCAATTGTTGAAATAAAAGAAATGCTTGGTGATGAAAAGTTTGGAGAGGCATCTTCTCAGGTTGTTATTGAAGAGTTTCTAGAGGGAATGGAGTTTTCCATATTCGTTTTGACCGATGGAAATGGTTATTTACTTCTTCCCGAGGCAAAAGATTACAAGCGAATAAATGAGGGAGATAAAGGCCTCAATACAGGAGGTATGGGCGCCGTATCCCCAGTGCCATTTATGACAAAATCAATTTTTGAGGATGTAAAACAAAATATAATTGAGTCGACTATCAAAGGATTATCTGCAGAGAAAATTGAATATGTTGGCTTTATTTTCTTTGGACTTATTTTAACTAAAAAAGGAGTTCAAGTAATAGAATACAATTGTAGAATGGGGGACCCTGAAACGGAAGCCGTTCTACCCCGTGTTGAGGAAGATATTCTTATGGTCATGAAAGAAGCGGCAACAAAAAAAATAATCTCAAGGACTTTAAAAGTTAAAAAACAAACTGCTCTGACGGTAATGAAAGTAAGTGGTGGTTATCCAGAGAAATATCCAAAAGGATTAATTATCAATGGTATTAAAGAAAATAAAAATGATGACTGCATTATATTTCAGGCAGGAACAAAGGTGGAAGACAATAAATTAATCACCAATGGGGGAAGAGTACTTTGTGTTACAGGGCTCGATATAAATCCCTTAAATGCTCGCAAAAAGGCTTACGATTTGCTACGAACAATAAAATTTGAGGGAGAATATTATCGCCACGATATTGGTAACGATTTAGGGATTAAATAAAAGCCTTGTTCAAATTGAACAAGGCTTTTATTTAGTTTATAGAATGAAGAACTTATTCTTCTGAGCTCGCTCTAGTCATTCTTTCTTCTATTCTCTCTGCTTTTTCTTTTGATGCAGTCCAAGATTTGTCTGTATCATAAGCTTTAAGGAACATTTCTTTTGCTTTTTCATAATCTCCCGACTGAATGTAATAGTCACCATAGGAGTCATATGCGTTTGGAACTTCTGCATTCGCTCTAGCAAAAATTTCAAAATGTTTTTTCGCTTTTTCCATATTCCCATCGGCCATGTATTTATATCCAAGCATATTGTTTACTCCACCGTGCTCAGGTAATCTCCACCATGCACGTTTTAATATATCAATTGCGAGTTTATTGTCCTCTAAATTCCAAGCATACCATACTCTAATCATAGGGTCATCAGGGGCATGCATCATTGCTAACTCAAGTTCTCTCTGACCAGTTTCTCTATCTTGAGTGTAGGACTGAATGAAGTGTTTTTCAGCCCGGCTTGCATTTTCACATTTTGACAATGCTAATTCCATGACCTCTTGAAGTTTTGAATCATCTTTTTTCGCCCAATAATATTGCATTTGGCCTAAATGTGCAGTTGCCCAATTGGGGTCTTTTTCAACAAGAGTATCAGAAATAGCTTTTGCCAATTCAAATTCCACATTCATCATCGCATTACGCATATCATTATATGCAGACAAGCCTCCTTCAAGTTCGGTGGAGGGCCAAAGAAAGCCTTGGGCTAAATTCTGGTTATCAACTCCCATCCATCGTTGCCATTTTAATTTGCCATTTTCTTTCCCGATTATGCCTGAAAAATTTCGATAAGTAGTAGTAACACCATCGATATAAAATCGAACGGTACCAAAGACATTAGCATGACTTCCCATCATATATACGTCATGTACAGATACTTTGATGGAGTCCTCATAAAATGCACTTCCATCTGTCCCCTCAGAGTTATATTTATTCGGGGTGCTTCTCCAAACGGGATTTGTCCAGGCTATTAGTTCATCTGAAAGTCCATTTAAAAAACCATCAATTGCATCTTCGTAACCAACTTGGCTTTCAATATGTGTAATTGCAAAATTGCGGACATCTTCTTCAGATAATTTCCCGCCGCCAGTCTGGTTACACGCTGCAAAGGCAAAAGCAGAGATGGCTAATATAATTATGGGTGTCGTCTTCATTTCGTTAGTTTAGGATTGTAATAATTAAGAATGAATATAAATATATTCAAACCCCTCCAAAAACTAGCTAATTATGTGTGAAAAGAAAAAAATGATCTATTTTTCTCCAGCTTTTTGATGTTTCAGCATTTCACGAAGCCAATACCCACCGAGTCCAGCTATGGCCGCCATGAATATATAGTTTAGATTATTTCCTACAACTGGTAAAATTTGAAAAGTAAATTCGAAAATTTTACCTAAACTTTCGAAAAAGAAACGAAATGGCATGGCTATACTATTAATTTTGAACAAATTTACTGAAAATCGTGCTATCAACGTCTCATATTTTTAGAAATCCCCATCCTGGTATTGCCATATTATTAGTTTTTACAACTTTTGTAGGAACTGCGGGTATGAATTTTTTCCGAAGTTCAATGCTTCTTGAATTTAATTTTGATTTTTGGTTAGGGCCAATATGTATAGGTTTATCGTCCTGGTTAATAAATGTGATTCTGGTTTACAGGAGTAGATATCTTTTGTCTAATTATCTTTTAGGCTGGTCTTGGTGGTGTTTGCTAATAGCTATCACTAATGATCCTTTAACTTGGAAAGAATCACTTCTGAGTGTTGGATCAGCCATTTGGTTGGCAATCACTTTTGAGCTCGGAGATGAGAGGAAAACCCCCCTAAGAACGAGAAGTAATTTAGGTTTTGTCGCGGCTTTGTTAGGTCTTATTCACCCTTCATTGCTTTCGCTTTGGGCTCCATCAGTTCTTTCTCTTTCAGTAGGTTTGAAAACGGATATTAAAGCTGCATTGCAAGTTTCACTTGCTTGGCTGTTGCCAATAGCACTATATGTTTTTGTTCTACTGTTCTCATCTAAACAACTACAAATGTTCAATTATGATTTCACAGGAAATATTTCGTTTCGATGGCCTTTAATCGGTGAATATGTTATTCTTGTTTGGGGTATTTTTGCCCTTGGTCAAACATTGAAGGCATTAGTAAATGCAAAAAAGCCGAAAAGACGCGGACTATTGCTTAGTTGGGTGGGAATAGGGTATGGAATTATATTGGCGTTTTTATTGCCTGCGAGCAATGAATACATGCCATTATTGGCTGTTTTTTTTGGCCCACATCTTGTCAATTTAAAAGATTATATTCATCCCAAAAAACTCCGGTATTGGCTTACGCCGACACTTTTACTTGCGGCGATAGTTCAAATAATGATATAGGCTAAATATTATTCAGCGCCAAAAAATAGAGCCTTAAGCTCAGTCGCTTGATCAGGAGCCATTTTCCCTGATAAAATTAATGCAAGTTGCCTACGCCTGAGAGCTCCATCAAACCGTTGTTTTTCTATTTCGCTCTCAGCGACAACCTCTGGAACCTCAATTGGATTACCATTGTTATCTACCGCTACAAATGTGTAGATGGCTTCATTACATTTGGTCTTTTCTCCATTTCCCCGCTGATCTTCCGTAAATACATCAATAAAAATCTCCATAGAGGTTTTAAATGCCCTAGACACTTTAGCTTCAAGAGTTACTATGGAGCCTTGGGGTATTGCCTCTTTAAATGAGACATGGTTCACTGTGGCAGTTACAACGGTTTGCCGGCAATGTCTATGAGCTGATATTGCTGCACAACGATCCATCCAACTAAGCAGTTGTCCGCCAAAAAGGTTGTTTAGATTATTAGTATCATTAGGCAAAACAATTTCTGTCATTACAGAAAGTGATACTGATGCTAGTTTTTTATTCATTGAGCATAAATCCAGACACCAGGAAATTGAAGATATATATTCTCTTTTTCTGATTGAGCTGATTCTCTATTATGAAAGCTCTCAATGGCAACTTTTGTTAATTCTCCTCTTCGTTTTATTAATGCAGCAGGATATCCATTAGATTTTAAATCCTTGACAAGTCTTTCGGCATTATTTATTTCTGCAAATGCCCCTACAATAAGGGAGAAATTCTTTTTGGTTTCTAATTCCGTAGAATTTGTTTTGATCTCTCCTGAAGTGGGCTTGACAAAATCTTTTTTGTTAATTCTCTCTACTGGTTGGTTAATAGTAATTTCTGTTACTGGATCGATTTTTTCAGAATTGCTCCATGCTTTTAATTTGTCCTCCAATAACTTCCAATTGGGCTGTAGAGACGCATTTTGAATCATTTCTCGGTAGTCATCTTTTGTCGTGCCTAGTGCCAAGAGACTAACAACTCCAATCATTACTGCCGCTGTACGTATCGGTGATCGCCATTTTTCTATTCTTTTTCTGTTTTCTGAACGTCCTAAGGCAGCAACCGTTTTGAGTTCTTTTGGGCTGGACTCTTTTTGACTCAACGGAGTAACTCGGAATATTGGTAGTCCGAATGCCTCAGGTAAAAAATTAGCCTCTACTGAAGCCTGGAACACCCATTGAAGGCCTGTTTTAGAGAATGATCCAATTCCCTCAAGCCTAAGTCGTTTGCCTTGGTTTAATTCTTGTCTCCAATTTCTAGTTATTGATTCTACGATATCTCTTGCAGAATCAAATGAAAGTCCTTCGTAACGAGCTAGGTGATTTATTAAAATTTCACTTTTTTTAGCAATTGGAGAGAAGCTAAGGCGCCTCGCCGCAGGTAAGCAAAGACCAGATTGCTCTTGAATTTCCGCATCAAATTTTTGAACTTCAATTCGTCCAAATCCGGGAATATCCAATGCTTCCTCTTGAAAAAGAAGGTGGAAAAGATGGCGTTCGAGACTATAATTTAGTTTTGACATTCAGTAACCAAATTACATATTCAAACAATATTTACATATTAGTGTGTGAAAGAGTTTTCAACATATGAATGTTCTCAAATTAGATGAATTTAACTTTAAAATAGGGCGCGAAAACCATGACAATATGGAGATCCACCTTTAATGTCATAGTAGTCCTGGTGATAAGATTCTGCGGCGTAAAATACTTCTGCGGATTTTAATTCAGTAGCGATCCTTAATCCTTTAGCAGTGAGAATATTGATGAGCTTTTGCGCTATAATCTTTTGCGATTCATCAATATAAAATATTGCACTTTTGTATTGGGGCCCTATATCGGGTCCCTGTCCATTTACTTGGGTTGGGTCATGAGTTTCGAAGAATACTCTAACGATTTCCTCATAGTTTGTTTTTTGCGGATCGAAAATTACTTCTGTAGCCTCATAATGCCCTGTGCGCTTTGAACAAACTTGTTCATAGGTTGGATTGTTCACAAACCCTCCGGTATACCCAACAGTAGTTGAGATAACACCATCAATGCGCTTTAAGAAATATTCTGTCCCCCAAAAGCAACCACTAGCTAATACTGCTGTTTCCATATGTTTTGTAGATTTTTTATTGTTATTCGGTTCACTTTCCTGAGCTGAGCATGAAGTAGAAAGTATAATAATTATTAAAAATTGAAAGAGTTTTTTCATAATCACATACCTATAACATTGTCTCTTGATCCTCCGGAACTTCCAGAGCGATAATTACCCTTGCTTCGGGGGTCCATTTTCCCAAAATTATATTGAAGTGTCAGCCAAGCAATACGGCTCTCTCGGTATCTCATAAAATCAATATCTAAGCGGTCCGTATACTGAAGGTATCTAAACTTTCTAGTATTGAAAATATCAGATATTCTTGCTGATAGTGAAAACCTTTTATTTAGAAGATTCATTTTGTAGGCAGCATTAAAGAAATGGATTCCTTTGCGCAGCCCTTGACCTGTTGGGCCCGCTCCCCATTGCGAGTAACTCACTTGTAATTGCTGATTTTTTGATGTTTGAATCATGAGATTACTTCGCCCTTGCCATCCAAATCCACTTGTAGTAAGGTTAGACAACACATTCCGACCATTAATTTGAGAATAGAATGCATCTCCAGAAATTTGCATTCTAATACTTTTATTAAGTTTAATATTCGCGTTGGTACTTACCCCATAGTTGTCTCGTGAATTAAAATTTTCCCATGACATCATCACTACCCCATCAGGAAGTGTTTCAATGAAGCGAGACATCATATTGACCGTGTGCTTGCTATAAAATGACCCTGAGACAGATCCCCAACGTCCATATTGAACAGCACTAAAATCTATTGAATTAGTAAATTCCGGATTTAATTCTGGGTTTCCTTTTCTCAGGCTTGACGGGTTAGAGTAATCAATATTAGGATTTAGATTACCGCCCCATCTTCCGTCAGGTCGATTGACTCTCAAAGAGTAGCTAAACTGGAAGTCAGTCCCTTTTTTGGGACTGTAGGTTAAATAAGCACTTGGAAATAACCCAGGAATGACTCTATTAATATTGGTCGTATCACTTGTCTTTATGGAAATTATTGCATGTTCATATCTTAACCCTAGTTGACCTTTCCATTTTTTGGAAAATGCATGACCCAATGTTATATATCCGGCATGAACTTGATTTTTCATATCAGTTATGAAACTTCTAAGTGAATCATATTTAAAACTACTTGAAATTGTCTTTAATTGCTGGGCTTCTTGATCCTCAAAAGTATTTCTCCAATTACTTCTTAATCCAAAATCTATTTTTGTTTTCTCGCTTATGGGCCATTCAATATCTGTTTGAAAATTTGCTCGGAGTCCTTGTCCATTGATAAGAAAATTTTCTTGGTATGCTCCATCGTAAGTAAAAGCTACAGGGTAATTTACATCTCGAACAATTATTGATTCATCTAAATTATTATCATTATTATTTGAAAGTCTAAAATCTGCAGTCCATTTCTTTGTTTCTTCTTCGAACTTTCGTTCAAAACGAATAGAAATATTTTGATCTAAATCTTTGGAATCATTTAATGTAGTTTGTATTGCCGAAGAAGTTTCAGAGTTGTCTTCGGATTTATTATCAAAGAATGCAGAATCCCATGAATTTCGATAACGTTGACTTGTTCCAAAGGAAAGTCCAAAAATATATTTCTTTTTCAGCTCCCAGTCTAGACCAAATTGTGCATTATAACTTAAATCTTCTCTATTTGAATTACTTATTTCCTGCGTTGAGTAGCTTGTGTCGGGGAGTCTATAGTCACGATATGTAGCACCACCACCTAACATATTACGGTCATTAACTCCAATATTTGTATTTATTCTAACTTGCCCAATGGGAATAGAAATATTTCCTCCAAAATTATATTTATCTCTTGTTCCAACTCCAACTTGTAAGGATCCATTAAACGGTAACTCTCGTCCTTTTTTTGTAACTAAATTTATTATCCCACCA
>CAJWXO010000029.1 GCA_913049755.1 uncultured Cryomorphaceae bacterium | reverse complement strand
AAACGTGTGTACCTTGTAAACACCTATGAAAAGAACTATTATTCCCCCTTTTCTGGAGCGAGGTTCTGGAATCGCCATTGTAGCCCCTTCTCGTCATGCTGAAAAGCATGTTGTGGAACTTGCCGAAAGCTGGATTAAAAAACAAGGGTGGGTTCCTCACCGTGCTCCAAATCTTGGGGCTCAAGAGAATCAATTTGGTGGCACAGATGAACAACGTTCCAACGATTTTAATTGGGCGATATCTAATCCGGATGTTCATGCTATTTGGAGTATTAGAGGGGGCTATGGAGCGGTTAGAATGGTGGACCAGATAAATTGGAAAAATATTCAAAAACAACCTAAATGGATTATTGGATTCAGTGATTTTACCGTGCTATTGAGTCATTCGATAACGAATGAAATCTCAGGAGCACATAGCTGGATGCCCCTCCAGATTCCATCACTAAGCACTAAAAGCTTGAAAGGTTTGGCTGACCTCCTTAGAGGACAACCAAACGCACTCCAAGCAAAACATAATTCTATAAATCGTTACGGAACAACTATCGGTAAGCTCGTCGGAGGCAACTTGTCCGTATTGTATAGTCTATTGGGCTCCGCTAGTTTTCCAAAACTAGATGGATGTATTCTGGCATTAGAAGATCTAGATGAATACAAATACCATATTGATAGAATGATGAACGCACTAAGAAGATCTCAGGTCTTTAATCATTTATCTGGAGTTGTCATAGGAAGCTTTTCTGATATTAAAGACAATGAGCAAGAATTCGGACAGGAAGTATATGAAATAATCAAAGCAAATATCCCAGACAACATTCCAATAGGTGTAGATCTTCCTTTTGGACATACCTCTGAAAATGAGCCATTTATAAATGGGTTTAACTATCAACTAGAAGTAAATGACTCGGGATCAATGCTTGAACCACTTCCATTAGCATACAAGGTAAAATAAGTCAACAAAAAAAATTAGAAAAATAAATTCTCAGAGATATAATTTAGAAGGTTTTACTTTTCAGCTTAACTAGGTTTAGGAATTGACTACCTTTGAAGAAATATTATATCCTGATGAAAGATCAGCGTTCTTCGCGAAATTCCAGACCCTCCGACCGATCAAATAATTCGGGACGAAGCCAAAGCACATCTGGTCGTAGCAATCAAAAATCCCCGCGTAGCGGAAGCTCCAATTTACCGGAGGGAAGAAACTCAAGATCCCAAAGCGATCGTAGCTCAGATTACCGGAAAGGAAGTTTTGAGGATAACAGTGGTGGGAGAACAAATGGAACTTCAAGATCATTTTCTAAAAGTGATGGTGGGAAACCCAATGAAAGATGGTCATCAAGGCCTCCAAGAGATAATAATTCTGATCGAAAGCCTAGAGACTTTGGCGATAGAAGTCATGGGAATTCTAAAGACAAACCTTATAGGGCCAACACAAGCTATGGGAAAAGTAAATTTTCTTCATTTAAACCAGTGGGGAAATTAAAATTTCGCACTGCTGAAGAATACGCGCCTGAGAGTGGCACAATGAGGCTAAATCGGTTTCTAGCGCATGCTGGAATTTGCTCAAGGAGAGAGGCAGATAATTTAATCTCAGATGGTTTGGTTACCGTAAATGGGTCTGTCGTAACCGAAATGGGAATAAAAGTCAAAGACACGGATGAAGTACGCTATGGTGGCGAGTTGCTCAAGTCTGAAAAGAAAGTATATGTCTTACTTAATAAACCAAAAGGTTTTATAACTACGGTTGATGATGAAAAAGCCCGTAAAACCGTTATGGATTTAGTGTCAAATGCCTGTTCGGAAAGAATATATCCTGTTGGGCGTTTAGATAGATCTACAACTGGCGTATTACTATTGACCAATGACGGCATGCTTGCGAAAAAGCTCACACACCCTAGTCATGGCGCTAAAAAAATATATATGGTAACCCTAGAAAAGCCTTTTCACACAGGTGATCTGGCAAAACTAAGGAACGGTATAGAGCTAGAAGATGGAATGGCCCAAGTAGATTATGTTGAGTTTGTAAAAGAGAATGATAAGTATACTTTAGGAGTAGAAATCCATATTGGTAAAAATAGAATCGTTCGAAGGATGTTTGAAGCTCTCGGATACGAAGTTTCTAAACTTGATCGTAGTTCTTTTGCTGGTCTAACAAAAAAAGGATTAAACCGTGGTCAATATAAAATGCTAGACTCCAAGGACTTGTCCTTTCTAAAGATGCTTTAAATATGCGCAGGCCTTTTATTATCATCGGTGTGATTTTTGGCGCAGTAATGATTGGGCTTATTGCCGTTTTTAGTTATCTACAGATAAATTCTAGTTCCATTCGAGAAAAACTTCTCACGGTAGTTAATGATCAATTAAATGTCCCGGTTTCGGCCGAGAACCTAGAGATCGTAATATTTGAGAAGTTTCCAAATATATCATTAAGGCTAAACAATGTCTTAATAGAAAGCACTTTAGAGTCCAAAGATCCAGACACTCTTTTATTTTGTCAAAATCTTTATGTCGAATTTGGACTTATTTCAATTCTGAAAGAAAATATCATACTTCGGAGTATATCAGCTTATGAGGGAAAATTAAATCTTAAATGGGGTTCAGATGGAGATAATAATTATAGCATTTTTAAAGAAAAATCTGGTAATTCAAATGCATATATAGACTTAAAGCGTTTAACTCTAATGAACACTGAAATAACAATCGAGGGCACAGAAGAATCTTCATTGCATTATGAATTCATTGCAAAGCGAATAAAGTTAGCAGGGGTGTTAGATCAAAGTGCCATTAATGCAAATGCAACCTGGGAAGTATATGTCCCTAATTGGAATGAGCAGTCGATATTTATATCGGGATCAACTGACTTTTATTCCAATGCTGAATCAAAAAATATTGAAGTTAAAAATGGACAATTAGACTTAAACGGCTGGAAACTAAAATTAGATGGTACAATAGATGATAAACAGGGAAACTGGAAAGCAAAAGCAAAAAATCTCGACATGTCTGAAGTAATGAGACTCTTGCCAAAAGATCTTATCCCCTCTTCGAAGACAATAATAGCAGATGGCAATCTTGATCTTGAATTAGAGGCAAATACAACGATTTCAGGAACACACTTAAGTGCTAACGGCAAATGGACTAATGGCTATATCAATGCGAATGACTCATATTTTATTGGAAGCGATATAAATGCAGATATCACTTTTGACAATGGACGTTTTAACTCCAAAGAGAGCTCATCTCTCAGTATTAAAAACATATCATGTCAATCTCTAGATTCAGATCTAAGTGGAGCTTTATATTTAAGTAATTTTAATTCACCCCAGTGCAAAGCTTTAATACAATTTGATTCTGAATGGATGGATTTAATGCATTGGCTAAGCTACTCATCATGGGAAGGAAGTGATGGCGAATTAAAGGGGGAAATTGAATGGAGTAAACAATTTAAGAGTCTGAATGATTTACGATCAAATGGTCTTTGGGGAGGGAAATGGTTTGGTTGGCTTTCTATTCCAAATGCTACTTTAAGGGTGGAGGGTGCAAATAATCCAACTCGATTATCAGATCTACAAGTCCAATTAAAAGATTATGACTTAGAAATATTAGAAGGGTCAATTCAAACTTCAGATACAAAAGCTAAAGTCAAGGGGTTAGTTAAAAATGCTTTTAATGATTTTGAAAATTATTATAACTTCCAAATTACAGGGGGGGAGTGGAAAATAGAAGATGTAATTAATTGGGGGATTTGGAATGCAAATTTTACTGGAAGTGACAACAATAGTTTTGAAGCAAGATATGAACTCGCATTAGCTGCAAACAAATTCACTTATAAAGATTTTAATGGGACCAATGTGAAGTCAACCATAAAAGGAAAAGGTTTTAATGCTAATACTGATGATTTTTTTGTCCGAAACTCTGGAGGAACCATATCGAGCTCTATTGAGTGGCGCGAATTAACCAATGGCTCAGGGCAGTTGCGTCTTGACGGGGGGGTACAAAATGTGGAACTGAAGGAAATCTTCCGATCATTTAATAATTTTGATCAAAATCATATTACCGATAAAAATCTATCAGGGATTTTAGATTCAAAAGCAAAAGTGCGAATAGACTTTGACTCTAGCTTGAATATTTTACCTGAAAAAATTATAGCAGATATTGAATTCAATATTGAGAATGGAAGAATTATAGATTTTGAAACTTTAAAAGCATTGAAAAGGTTCTCGGAAGTTGATAAATTAACTGATGTTCAATTTAGCCCATTTACAAACCGAATTAGAATTGCAAATGAAGTTGTCATCATTCCTGAAATGATACTTGAAAATAATGCGCTAACATTAAAAATAGCAGGAACACATACTTTTGAAAATCAACTAGAATTTTTGATAAAAATGCAACTCAGAAACATTGTGGGGGGGAAGAAAAAACAACCGAGATCTAAAGACCTTGATGAATTCATAAAAGAAAAAAACCAGGCTGAGAAAGTTTGGATTCCAATTAAAGTGCAAGGATCAGCAGAAAACCTAAAATTTAGCATAGATGCAAAAAAAATTAGTGAGGAACTAAAATCAAGCTTAAAAAATGATTGGAAGAAGCAAGCGGAAGACTTGAAAAATATTTTTCAAAAGAGTGAAAACTCAAAAAAAGAGGAGCCTGAATACGAATTTCAGTGGGAAGAAGAGCCTGATACAAATCGTTTATTCAGTGAATCACTTCGTTCGTTCAATAGATTCTGAAAGTGTTTTATTTCTCTTAGCTAGAAATTATTTTAGACCCTACATTTGGAATATGAGGAAAGTGATTATTCTATTTTTAGTGCTGATTTTTGGACTTCCGACCGAAGCTCAAACAAATCCGAACGAAAATAATGATTGCGGAGTTTTTCATCCCAACGCGTTTTCACCAAATCGCGACAATACAAATGATGAATTTCGCGTGATCGTCCAAAATAATTGTGATCCAATTTCTTATCATCTGCGAATTTTCGATAGATACGGACGTCTTGTTTTTGAAAGCATGGACCCAAATGAACCCTGGAATGGCGAGTATAATGCCCGTCAGGTAAAAGAAGGTGTCTATTTATGGCAACTTCAGGCTGTCTTCACAGTCCCAAGCGGTTCAGAATCTGTTCGACTAGACGAAAAGGGCAGTGTTGTGTTAATGAGGTAATTAAATATACCTGGTTCTATATTTCATTTATTTCTAATTTGCATGTCCCCTCTTTTTAGATCAACAATTTTTATTTTTATTTGCTTTTTGAGTTCTTTAAATGGTCAACCTTACAAAATGAAATTTCAACTTGAATTCCAAGAGAAGGGTAACAATCAAATTATTTCTAAAAGTGCTAGTTGGATGATTTCTCTTCAAAATGAAAAAGGGAAAGTGATTACTCAACAAGTGTTTTTATTCAAAAACAAAAGACAAATTTGTAATATTCAGGTTCCTGATTATGGAATCTACACTGCAAATTTTTATTTAGATTTAAACAACAACCAGAAATTAGATAAAGGGCTATTCGGTCAGCCAATAGAGCCTTATGCTTTCTCTAATGGTGCCAGAAGCTATTTTGGAATGCCATCAATAAGCTCTCAACAGTTTGACTTCTCTGATGAGAGTAAACTCATCAATGTTCCTATAAATTACCACTTCAGAAATCCTTTTTAAGTAATTAAAAAATCTTTCAATGATTCTTGGAACTCCTTAGGCTTTTCTGAATGAATCCAATGCCCTGCATCTGGAATGCTATCCAACTGAGCTAACGGGAAGTAATTCATAATACTAGTCCAATCTTGATCTAAGATATAATTGCTATTCATTCCTCGAATGAATAAGACCGAACCAATATAGCTTTTACTCTTATCCATCTCTTCTCCTATTCTACTAATTTGGGATTCAATAATTGGCAGGTTTAATTTCCAACCTAATTTTTTATCAGTCTTCCATTCCAGATTTTTCAGTATGAATTGTCTTAATCCCCATTCAGGAACTCTAATCTCTAAAGACCGATCAGCGTCAGTTCTACTTTTTAATTTATCAAGATCTAACAAATGCATTGCTTCTATTATCTCTGAATATTGAACTGGATAATATTTAGGGCCTATATCTACTATTACCATCTTCTCAACGAGTTCAGGATACTTGGCAGAGAACTCCATTAAAGCTTTCCCCCCCATACTATGCCCAATCCATCGAATAGATATATTCTTTTCAAAATTGCTGTCTACATATTTTTTTAGATCCTCTACAATATCTGCATATGTATGAGAACTCGCATGAGGAGATTGACCATGATTCCTTAAGTCCAAAAGGTGTACTTCAAATCCCATCAGAGACCATGCGCGAGCATGAGAGGCCCAATTGTCTCCCATTCCAAATAAACCATGTAAAACCAAGAGAGGAGTCCCCCCATTGCCAATCACCTTAGAACTTAAGTCAACTATCATTAGGTATTCTTTAAATAATGCAATTTTGATAATTCAAGCTTATATAGATATTGTTGAACAGTATTCTCTAATCCAAAATAAAGAGCATCTGATATCAAGGCATGGCCGATACTAACTTCTTGAAGTCCATTGACAGAGCGAGCAAAAAACTCTAAATTATCCAAATTAAGATCGTGGCCAGCATTTACTCCTAAACCACAGCCTAAGGCAATTTTTGCTGCTAAAACATATGGCGCAACTGCCTTTTCTTTATTGTGAAAAAACTGTTTAGCATAATTTTCAGTGTAAAGCTCTACCCTATCAGCACCAATTTTTGCCGCGGACTCAATTTTCAATTTATCACATTCAATAAAAATCGAAGTTCTAATACCATTTTCCCTGAATTCCTTAAGTATTTCGCCTAGAAATTCAGAATTTGAAACTGTATCCCATCCACGATTACTAGTTAAAACATCGGGGCCATCTGGGACAAGAGTGACTTGATCAGGTTGACATTCAAGTACCAAGTCGATAAATGTCTTATCTGGATAACCTTCAATATTAAATTCCGTTTTTACAATTTTTCTTAGCATTCTTGCGTCATCATACTTTATGTGACGTCCATCGGGACGGGGATGAATCGTTATGCCTTGAGCGCCATATTCTTGACAATACTTTGCCGCAAGACATACATTTGGAGTATCGCCACCTCGGGCATTTCTTAAAGTTGCAATCTTATTTATATTGACAGAAAGACGAGTCAAATTATCACTCATAAAACAAAAATATTAATTGCACTGGTCATCCTACAAATTTTATTTGTGAAAGTTATGCCCAATAGATTTGAAATCCCCTCTTTTGGCTAACTTCGTTAGTCTTATGAAATGGCACCATCTTATAAAAAAACAAGTTGATAATCTTGAATTTCAGAATATTGACTTCTTAAACATGGGATTATTATCCAAAAAAAATGTTATCGTCAAGCCATTGATTCACGAACACCTTTACAAAGGAATGATTAATGCTGACGATAAAATTTTAGCAGTCCCTTCGCTTCAATTAGAACAGCACCCAATTGAATCAATGACTATTTTCAGCGAATGGAATACGGATTTCATAGCAGTATGTGATGACCAGATCTTCATTGGATTATTAGGATTGAAAGATCTAGTCAATATTATTGGTAAGCAATGGTGTTTTCAAGAATCAGGATCAACTATCTGGTTTAAAAGCCCTGTAAACAAGCCCTTTTCCTCTGATTTAATGAAATCTATCGAGTTAGAAAATATCAATATCATTAATTTTTCAGTAGATCTTGACCAAGAAACTGGGGAATATTTGAATTTCATTAGAGTGGATCAACGCGATCCCAATCAAACGATACAGACTTTAGAACGATTAGGTTGTCAATTAATCGGATATTATCCGAAAGGTATCAGAAGATTTGAATTAAAAGAAAATTTAGAACACTTGACTTATTTCTTGAATATAGAATAGTATGAAACGAATTGCAATATTTGGAAAGCGTATACCTGACGAAGTCCAAACTTTTGTTGAGAGGACCATAGATTCACTTTTACAAGAAGGCTGCTCAATTTTTATCTACCATGGCTTTCAAAGGCGGATAAATGAGCACTGGAAGCTTGATTGGAGTTTTCCTGAGTTTAAAAGTCGTGAAGGAATTTTAGAATTAAAACCTGACTTCTTGCTTGTCGTTGGCGGCGATGGCACTCTTTTAGACGCAACAACTTTAGTGGAAGGAACAGAAATTCCAATCATTGGACTTAATACAGGCAGATTAGGATTTTTAGCAAATATCACAAGAGATGAAGCTCCCTTGGCGTTAAAGTCCATTTTGAAAGGGGACTATACCCTTGATGAAAGAAATGTACTCGAAGTTAGTACGAGCTCTGATGAAATAATTCAACCAAATTTTGCATTAAATGAAATTGCCGTAAGCCGAAAAGGAACAACTAGTATGATTTCAGTGCATGTTTACCTTAACGGAGATTTCTTAAATACATATTGGGCTGATGGGCTTTTAATCTCAACACCTACGGGATCTACAGGGTATAATTTAAGCTGTAGCGGCCCCATTCTTTTACCAGGATCTAATAATTTTATAATTACCCCTATAGCTCCGCATAACCTTACTGTTCGGCCATTAGTGATTCCAAATACGGATACTATTACTCTAAAAATAGAAGCTAGAGAAGGTGATTATCTCGCATCTCTAGATTCTCGTGTTTTCACTTTAGAATGTGAAACAGAATTGACAATAAAAAAATCAGATTATCGTTTTAAATTAGTTAGAACTGAATATTCTGATTTTGCCTCGACGCTGAGAAATAAGCTACTTTGGGGTCAAGACAGGCGCAACTAAGACAGCCATCAATTTGTATCTTTGTACGCTTAATTATGTTTAAAGTATATTCTATTTTAATTGTCGCCATTTTTGCTTCACCCTTTTATTTAAAAGGTCAAGTATCACAAGAACTATTTATCGGATATGGGATGAATCAATTAATAGGAGATGTAGGCGTTAATAAGCTGCAATTATTAGATGGTTCCAAACATATAAATTATCGAATTCAACTGCATCCTCATTATGCTTTTAATTTTTCTTTTAGTCAAGGTGAGCTAAATGGTGCTGATAGTCTTTCCTCTTTCCAAGAAAGGAGGGAGAGAAATCTAGCAATCAAATCGAATTTTCAAAGTGTTAATACGCGTTTAGAAATTGATTATTTCCCCCAATCCATTCCTTCTTATAAATTTCAACATACTCCTTATCTGTTTGGAGGAATTGGCTTAATGTCTTTTAACCCATTAGGTAAATTCCAAGAGGATTGGATAGAATTACAACCGCTAGGGACAGAAGGCCAAGGGACAATTTTGAACGAGGAGTCTTTATACAGTACTCGCGCATGGACTTTGCCTTTTGGGTTGGGATACAGAGCTCAGTTAGACAATATTTGGGTAGTTAGTTTAGAGGCCAACTGGACACTTACATCTACTGACTACATTGATGATACTCATAACCTTTATGTTGACCCAGTGATTTTAGAGGAACAACGAGGCCCCATTTCAAGTCATTTCTCAAACCCGAGTAGTACTTTATTTTCACCTGGAACTCCAAGAGGAAATCCACAAAATAATGATTCATTTTTTACTTTGAGTTTGAATATCGGAATTCATATCGAAGCCTTCATGGAGCGCTGTGCTAAATTTCTTCACAGATGAATAATCCCATTCCTAAACATATTGCCATTATAATGGACGGCAACGGGCGATGGGCTAAACTTCAAGGTTTTAAAACTCGTATCCGAGGTCATGAAATTGGGGTTACTGCCCTCAGAAATACAGCTACTCACGCCTCAGAAATTGGCATTAAATATCTCACTGTATATGCTTTTTCTGAAGAAAATTGGAGTCGACCTAAAAGTGAAATTGATGCATTAATGTCGATATTGGTAAGAAGTCTGAGTAGTGAACTAGAAACTCTTCAACAAAATGGTATCCGTTTAAATGCTATTGGCAATTTGGACAGTCTTCCTAGAAAATGCAAAAAAGAATTACAAGAAACAATTCAAGCCACTTTCGCAAATAATAGGATGACATTGACTTTAGCTTTAAGCTATGGTTCACGACAAGAAATCTTAATGGCAACTAAAAATATTGTAAAACAAGTTATTGAGGGAAATTTGAAGATTGATGAGATAAATGACGCAAATTTTTCTAAAGAACTAAGCACTTATGATTTACCTGATCCGGAATTAATGATTAGAACAAGCGGCGAACAAAGAATTTCAAATTTTTTACTTTGGCAAAGTAGTTATGCAGAATTAGTATTCCTTCCCGTACTTTGGCCTGATTTTTCGAGAGTACACTTAGAAGATGCAATATCACAATATCAAAACCGAGAGCGAAGGTGGGGTAAAACCGCTGATCAAATAGAGAATAATGAATAATTCCATGAAAAAAATCGTTCTCTTTACTCTTACATTTCTTTTTATGTGGTGCCCAAGAGCTGTATTTGCCCAGGGTGGCGACATCAATTCACTCACTTTAGGTTCTCAGATAACAATCAAGGTTGATACTGATTATGAGATAGGCGGTATTACAGTTAAAGGTGCTAATCAATTAGACCCGACCATGGTAGGATTGCTCTCAGGCTTAAATGTTGGAGATAAAGTTCAATTCCCATCTGATAAAATTGCAAAGGCAATACGAAATCTTTGGGATCAAGAATTATTTGAAGATGTCCAACTCTTTATAACACAAAAAATTGACCGAATAGTTTATCTTGAATTTCAACTGAAAACTTTGCCCAAATTGAGCAAATTTTATTTTACCGGGATATCAAAAGGTAAGCAAGATGCAATTCGTGAATTACTCGACTTAAAAAGAGGAGTATTTGTCTCGGAAAATATTAGAATTACTTCATCCAATGCTATTGAGAAGTACTTTATTGAAAAGGGATTTATAGATGCAACTGCTAATATCACTTTCATGCAGGATAGTCAACTTTTAGATGCTGTAATTTTAAAAATTGACGTTAAACCAGGACCTAGACTCAAAATTGAAGAAATAGTCTTTAATGGAAACCTAGCTATCTCGGACAAAAAATTACGAAAAGCGATGGATGACACCCATCGTTACAGATGGTGGAATATTTTTGGGACATCAAAGCTGCTCAAAGAGAAACTTCAAAGTGATAAACGTCTTATCATAGAGGCATATAATGAAGCAGGGTACCGAGATATGAGAATTAAGTCCGATACAGTTTACAGGACCCCTGAGGAAAAACTTATTGTGGAATTTCAAATTGATGAGGGACATCCTTATCATTATAAATCTGTTTCTTTTTATGGTAATAGTAAGTACAGTACAGAAGTCTTGCAGAGTATTTTAAAAATTGAGACAGGAGATCGATTTAATTCTAAAGCTCTTTCTACAAGAGTAAATGGAGACCCTAATGGAAATGATATCTCTTCATTATACCTGAATAACGGATATTTGTTTGCTAATATCATCCCGGTAGAAGTTAAAGTAGAAAATGATTCTATTGATCTAGAAATTCGCATACGAGAAGGTAAACAAGCTACAGTGCGTAAAGTAATTGTTCATGGAAATGAAAGAACAAATGATCATGTTGTTTATCGTGAAATCAGAACTAAGCCTGGAGACTTGTTTTCAAAATCAGACATAATGCGTACAGTGCGTGAATTAGGACAGTTGGGTTATTTTGACCCAAGACAAATAACACCTGTTCCCGTTCCTGATCCAATGACAGGAACTGTGGATTTAGAATACACTGTAGTAGAACAATCCACGAGTCAATTGGAATTACAAGGAGGTTGGGGTAGATATACGGTTGTTGGAACCTTAGGTTTAAATTTCAATAATTTTTCAGCCAGGAATATTTTTAATAAGAAATCATGGCAACCTTTACCAACAGGTGACGGCCAAAACATTACAATTCGAGCTCAAACTAATGGAACTTTTTACAGCTCTTATAATTTTAGCTTCACAGAGCCTTGGTGGGGTGGGAAAAAGCCTAATTCTGTTACCTTCTCAGCATATCATAATACCATGAATTATAAT
>CAJWXO010000028.1 GCA_913049755.1 uncultured Cryomorphaceae bacterium | reverse complement strand
TTTATTGGAATGAAACTCTTTTTTAAATTTTAGATCCAAGAAAACTAAAACAGAAGCTGATCCCCAAACTAGAACTGCAGCTTTATCCATATCCAAGAAATTATTCAATACACCGTGACAGAAATATGACACCAAACCCAACAGGGCGCATATCGCAACACTACGATCAGTGCCGACCTCAAGAGCATTAACAACCCTAAACCCAGTGCTGAAAAGAGTAATTAAGAAAACTAGCATTAGCAGCAGACCCGGCCAACCTTGTTCAGCCATTAGTCCAATGTATTCGCTGTGGGCATTCCCCCTATTACCAGAATTAGTTGAGATCACAGTCATTTCAGAAGAATGTTGGAATGGAGCATACTGAAATTGGTATGTCCCTGGACCCCATCCTGTCAATGGGCGTTCTTCAAACATCCTTATCGCCGACATCCATCTATTTATTCTTTCTAGATTAGAAGCATCAGTTGATATATTAGAGATACTCTTTATGTGCTCAGAAAAATTATCGGAGGAGACCGTATCATTTTTAGTAAAAACCTTTATCCAATGTTCTTGAGTGACATACAAGGAGCTGAGCACTATAAAGGACCCGAAAAAAAAATATTTTAGATTAATCTTAAATCTAATAAGGACATAAACTCCAAGAGCGGCGACTATACTTAGCCATGATGCCCTGGAGTAAGAAAAAACTGTCGCTATTGTTAATAGCAACAGTAATCCTACAGAAAGAACATAATTGATAAGTTTTTGATTTTTAAATGCGCGATAAATTGCAAATGGAAAAATGAAAGCTAAAGCCATCCCATACGCAGTATGCTCCTTATAAAATGGGAACATGACCCATGTACTTGTTTGTTTACTAAACCCATATTGCGAATGAACATACAGGGTATACAAGCAAGAAATTGAGAGGCTAATTGTGTAGAGAAGGAAAAATCTACTTCTGGCCGTCTTGGACTCAAAAACATTAAACATTGCAAAAAATAGTGGGACTACAAACCAAATACGTGATATCCACGCTTTAAAAGAAACCATAGGCATTTCACTGGTAAAAATTGAGAACCCCATCCACCCCAATTGCATCAAAAGAGCAATAGATACAGGATGTTTTAATAAAGACCAAGGAAGCTTTCCATTCTGCAAAAACCGAAGCAAAAGAAAGAAAGTTATTCCAGCTAAAATTGGCTCGGTAGGTAAGCTCACACCTAAATTAAAAGTGGAATCCTTTAAAGTGATCGATAAAGGGGCAATCGCTACTACAAATAAAATAAGACTATTTAAATGATAAAAAGACCAAGCCACCAGCATTAGGGCAAATGGTATGGCTGCAAAGACATAGAACTCTAATGACACTGCAAACCCTACAAAAAGAACAAACAGTGCTCCAGTTATCCAAATTAGATAATCTTTTAAGATGGGAGACTTTGTTTTAAATCTTTCCATGTATTTGAAAGGAGAATAACTAGTAAGGTCGACACAAATGTTGCAAGCGAACTAACAATACAAATTAACCATCGGATAGGATATTTTTTTTTATCTGCGGGAATAGCTTTATTGACTCGAAAGGTTGCAGGCATAATCTGATTTGCATCCACACTTGATTGATTAAGCTTAGTTCTAATCTTAACCTCTTCCTCTTTCATCAAATGCAACTCATCTCGCAGAGAAACATACCTACCGCCGTATTCGGCTAATGTATCTAGGACAGCCTTTAATTGATCAATTATCCTCTCAGGGCGGCCTTCAGCTATAGCAGTTGCATATTGTTCTGAAACAACCATGGATTGACTTTCATACTCATGAACTCCTTTCTGACGCAGTTCTTTAATTTCACTCTCCATCTTCCCCATTTCTTGACGGACTTTATTATACTCTTTTTCGACAATTTTATATCCAACTAAAGCCCTATCCCTTTGGATACGACTCTTTACACGGTCCAATAAATTTGTGATAGCATTTGCTATATCAGCTGCTAATTGTGGGTCCTTATCAAGGACATTTATTTCAACACTCATAAATTGAGTCCGACCAAAAGATATTTTATCTGAATATTCCTCGAATAAATCTGTTCTTAGAGTTGGACTAGTTATGTCCAAATCATAATGCTCTCTGAGATTGAATTTACTTGTTATAGTGTCAAAAATAACATCTGAATTCAAAATTTGAATTAGCTGTTCCGCTTGCTCCTCTGCGCCAAATTCAAGAAAATCCTGATCTTGATATGAATCTTGAGGAAGTAAAGCTTTTGAAGGCGAATTTGTTGTAGAAGGAAAAACAATTACTGTAGACTCATATAGTGGGTCAATAAAAACAGGCATTGACCCTATCGCTCCAGCAACTCCAGCCAAAAAAGGAATTATCAATAATGGTTTTCGCCATTTGAACAAAAAGTGAAGAAGGTTTTGGGAGGTAGTATCCATTGAATTAAACTTAAGTCCATAAAGATAGACTTCTTCCAACGAGTGATTCTAATTCGCGGATATCATCTATAAAATATTTCATTGCTTTTTTTCGATTATCCGACGATAATTGTTCAGATTCCTTTTTAAAAAGATTTTTTTTCAAGGAAATATATAATCTCTTCGGCAATAAGGTCATTAGTCGCTTTAATTTCAAACGAAGAATTAATCTATTCAAAATTGGAGATTTTGGATCCTGACTTTCATGATTTTTTATTTCACCAAATATCGGACTGTCTTCCACTCCCCAAAATTTACAGACGTCGTTCCAGCTTTTTTGTGGACTATTGAAAAAGACCTCATAAATATCTACTCTGAGTAAATCTGGATCAAAATGTTGCATCCAACGCTTTAAACTCTCAGAATAAAGGCTTAAATGATAAAAATTGTGACTGTTACCCCATGAAGATTTTGTTAAAAAATCTTTTTCTAACTCCTCCAAAAATGAACCTGAAACTAGGCCGTATTTTCTAGACATTCTATAATGGGACCAGGCTCTATCAACCGGGTTCCTTAGAATAATTGAAATTTTTCCATTGGGGCATAACCGTTTAACTTCCTCAGCTGCATTAATACTCCAAAAATAACTTGTAGAGCATTCCGCTAACTTTTGCCCTGGTTTTGCATGCTCAAATAAACGAGCATAACGCTTTTGATCTCTAACAAAGTCTTGATGGGCAAACTCTAATTCATCTTTTAACCAATAACTCTCTGGTAATCCAGGTGAAATGGAATTAAATTCAGAAGAGAAATTGTTGACTTCAATATCAGTCGAAAAATAATTAGGTTCTTTTATTTTTGATAAAGCAATCTCTGGATTTTCACCCATCCAATTGGCAATTGTCGTCGTACCCGCTTTGGCGGCTCCAATCAAAAATATATCAGGATTCACCACTTTTTAACGCCAAAAAATTAATGTTCGTATTCCCGTTTGTTTATATCCAATCAAAAGGGCCCAGACATTCCAAAGTATCATTGTTGAAGAGGTAGCCCAAGCCGCACCCTTAAGTCCAAAAAGAGGAATAAGTAAAATATTTGCACAAATATTAATAATTGCAGCATAAATCATAGTATTCCGTGCTTTTTTTTCATTTCCAGTCATGTTTAGGAGGTACATCACTGGTCCGCAAAGAGCATTTATGATTTGGCCAAAACAAAGAATTCTAAGAATAGATAACGAGCTTTCAAACTCCTCTCCAAAAATAGATAACAAAAATTGCCCGAAAAGCATTATCCCAAGAAAAAGAGGAATACCCACAATCGTATTTATTAATGAAGCCTTGTGAATAATAGACTGAAGCTCTTTAGTCTTTTTGTTTGACCATAAAGATGAAATCTGGGGAGCAATCCTGGCATTGATAGCAAATTGCGTAAATGTTATAAGGGTAGCTATCTTGAAAGCTACCCTGTAATTTGCAACATCTTCCACGGACATGAAATAACTGACTGTCAAAGTATCTGACCAAGATATTATCATAAACAATGCACCCGTCAGGAACATGGATGTAGCGCTTGAAGCATGACTCTTTAATGAACACCAGCCTTTATGAAAAAGAGGGCCAAACAATCGAATGCTTAAAAATGCCAAAAAAGATGCAATAAATAAAAAGCCCATAGGCCTTGAAAGGAGAAATTCGTGCGGAAAAAGATAAATGCAAATGGAAATAAGCCCTAAAAAAAAACTAGTTTGAAAAACACCATATAAAAACCATTTTTTCTTTGCACGTAAATATTCGGAGTGAATTTGAAAAAGTGAGAAGAATGGCAAAGTCATTGCAGTTATTCTTAGAATAGGCCCAAGGCCAGGTTCATTAAAAAAATCTTCCAAGAGGTTCGCAGACAAAAAAAGTATGAGAGCAAACGCTAAGGAAGATAGTCCAACAAAACTTTGAACTCTTCTTACAAATCCCCAACCATTAGATTGGTTCATGTTAGGAATCTCTTTAATTATAAGCCCATCGCCCCCCCACTTAGATAGTGCAGCAAGAATACTTAAGAATGTGAATGCGACTTCGAAAAGTCCATATGCGCTGGAACCGTAAACATCTATAACAACCCAAACAAAAGAATAACCACCTACCGCACCAAGTATCTTTAAAACTAATACCAGAGAACTGCTCTTCAGAAAAGAATTCCAATCGGTATTCAAAAATTTGACAGACATGGGACAAAGGTCATACTTTTGAGGTAATGCCCCAATCAATTACAATAGCTATTAATGGCCGCTGGCTTCTTGCGGGCAAACTAGAGGGTACGGGATGGTATAGCCACAGTATAATCAAGCTATTAGTTAAACTTCACCCTGAAGTTGACTGGCATATCTTCTATGATCGAACCCCAGAATCGCCTCATATTTACTCAGGTGTAAAATACCATGTCATAAGACCTGCTGCAAGACACCCATGGCTTTGGAGTCTCTGGAATGATTGGCTCGTTCCAAAAAAGCTTATCGAAATAAAAGCGTCTATTTATTGGTCTCCAGATGGGTTATTGCCCAGCAGAAAATCATTAAAAAACTATCAAATAAAACTAATCACAACAATTCATGATTTGAATTTTGTCCACAGACCTAAAGAAATACCATTAAAAGTTGGCGACTACTACCGGAGAGTATGCCGGCGATCCGCAAAAGAATCTGACAGAATTTTAGCTGTGTCTGAAACTACAAAAAATGATATAATTTCAACTTATTCAAAAAAGAAAAAAGATGTTGATGTGACCTATAATGCTCCTCAGAAGGACTTTATTCCTCTTTTGGAAAAACAAAAAAAGGCCGCCCAGAAAAAATTTGCAAATGGAAATCCCTATTTCTGCTTTTTGGGGGCATTTACTCCAAGAAAAAATTTAAAAACCCTTGTCGAAGCATTTAACAGGTGGAGTTTGTTGAATCCCAACAGCAATCATCAATTGGTAATTGCTGGGAGGCCACTTCACGAAGATGAGGAATTAAATAATGCATTAAAAAATGGGAGCAAAAGAATTCTTCTTCCAGGATTTATTCCTAGAGATCAATTAAATGATTTTTTTGGAGGTGCGACAGCATTTGTTTTCCCAAGTTATTTCGAGGGTTTTGGAATTCCTATAATAGAGGCAATGGCATCAAATTGTTTGGTTCTATCCTCTAATTCCTCGTGTATGCCTGAAATCGCAAATGACGCTGCCCACTATTCAAGACCGGGAAATATAGAAGACTGGATGTCAGCCTTAAATTTTGCAATACAAAATGAAGAAGATGTTGAATTGCTAAAAAAAAAGGGGTTAGAACGAGCAAAGTATTTTAAATGGGAACACTCCGCAGATCAAGTATGGAAATCATTCCAAGAAATCTTACCTAATGGAAAGTAAACAGCTACTAACCGCTGGAGTAGATGAAGCTGGGAGAGGTTGCCTTGCTGGCCCTGTGGTTGCGAGTGCAGTCATTTGGCCTGAAGGATTTAAACTAAAAGGTCTTACTGATTCTAAAAAGTTGAACCACAATACAAGGGCTTCTTTAAGAAAAAGACTTGAGGAAATACTGCCCAAAGGGAGCTGGGCAATTGGAGTTTCCAGCTCTGAAGAAATAGATAAAGTGAATATCCTACAAGCAACTTTTTTAGCCATGCATAGAGCCATTGATCAATTACTACCTCAGCCCAATATGCTCTTAATTGATGGCAATAGATTCAAACCATACCTCAATATAACTCACCGTTGTGAAATAAAAGGAGATGCTCGATTTCAAGCAATATCCGCTGCAAGTATATTTGCAAAAACATATCGTGATCAAATTATGCTAGAAGCTCATCTAGAAAATCCCCAATATAAATGGAACGCTAACAAAGGTTACCCTAGCAGAAATCATAGGATAGCCATGTTGAAATATGGCTTGTCAGAAATTCATCGGAAAAGTTTTAAATGGCAAAATCCGCAGATAAAATTGGATTTTTAAATAAATGGATAAAGACCGAAATATTCCCAAAGAGTCCTTCAAAATTTTATTTATCATTGCGTTTGCATTAATAATTACAAATTGCACAAATAAATCAAAAGGAATTAATAAACTCGAACCTATTCCTGCGAATGCAATTGTTTTGGCTTCAATAGATAATATATCATCAATAAATTTCTCTTTGATAGAAATACAACAATTACCAAATCTAAAAAGCTTGCAATTTTTGCTGAGAAATATTGAAGATCATCTAAATGGCGACTTCATGATTAGTTTTCACCCTATTGGGGCAAAAGATTTTCATTGGCTTATTAGCATTCCAAGAACATCAGCTCAATCCTGGCACCCATCCGAATTATCAAAAGAGAAAGACCTTAAACGGCGCTCATACTCAGTTGGGACCATATGGAATACTGAGTCAATATCACTAGGTCGGACCTCCAACCACCTATTATTGAGCACATCTTCAATTCTAACAGAAGAAAGTATAAGACAAATTGAAAAAGGTGGAGGTCAAGATTCCTACAAATCCTTTACAGACCTTCCGAATAAATTGTCAAATAATGATTTTATAACTCTTTCCAGTGGTGATAAATACGATAATCTATCAATCTTTTATCCTTTATTTAAAAATAAACGAATAAATGATAGACTTCTGAAATATCGGCTGGAACAGAATAAAAGTCTTTCTTGGAATTTTCGGGAAGCTGAAGACAGTAGCTCTTTCATTGCCATCTCTAATGAATTTGATCTCTCTGAGACCTCCTTGATTTTTTTAAAACACTCCTCACCAATTACTTTTCCAGGATGGAGATGGATGGTTCCTGAGCTCAATTGGGGAGCTTGGACTATATCTGATTCGAAGTTTTCATTTAATGACAAAACTATCTCATCTCAAGTATTTGGCGAGCTATGCTTTAAAGGACGTAGAAACAAATCCTGGAAAGCCAACGTCTATTACTCAAAATCCGAAAAACTAATAGTTCCCAATTGGACGAACTCAAATGAATTTAAAATTAAACACTTTGATCAAATAACTAATATATCAGTCGATCACTATTTGAAAAGTTTTGGGCCATTTTTAGTTTCAGTAATTGACAGTAATCAGTTTAATCATTACGCATCATTTCTTGGAATTTTAAGAACACAAGCTCAAGAAAAACAATACCAAGAGGCAATTAAATGGATTAAAAGTCAACCCGCTGAAGCCAATGCCTGGTGGGTGTCAAATACAAGAATCAATAACAATGATGATATACCAAGTCAGTGGCAAGGCCTTTCATTACAAATTTTGAATGGTAATGGAATCTGGTGTGCTTCTTCTTCTAGACGAAGTAATTAAATAAGACTACTTTAATTTGATAAGGTCTCCTTCTTTGGGCTGATATCCAACTGACCAATTATTGAGACGATACAAAACCTCTAATTGAATTGAATATAATTGGGAGACAAAATGGGCATTTTGATCTGCACTTAATCTATGGGTAGAAAATTCTCTGAGTTTACGAGAAAATGATTTTCTTTTTTTCTGAATATATATTCGGTCTCCTGCATTGATCCGAGAAGAGAATATCAAATCATTAAAACGAAGTAAACTATGCAATGAAAGACCATTCTCTATTGCAAATGACTCAATGGTCTCATCTATTTTTAGGACAATATAAAATGGCCCATTGGGGCTCTGCATGAGACGATTATCATATTTTTTTCTTTTAGATTTTAAATTTTTTACAGCCTTATCAAACTTATATAAATTATCATTTTCAATAATATTAATCAAACGCTCTGCATACTCTTTGCTTGTCGCATAACCAGCATCCTGTAAACCGATAGCCCAAGACTTAAAATCCCGAGGGTCTAAAACAAATAAATAATCATATCTACTTCTCGATGTAAGAAATAAGCTATGATCACGGAAGCTTCTTTTTGGCTTAGGATATGCCCGAAAACATTCATCAATTAAATCGTCATCAGCATATATTGTTTCTCCATCCCAGTTTTCATGACACTTAATCCCAAAGTGATTATTTCCATCCTTTGCTAAACGACTGTTTCCGTTGCCACTCTCTAGTATACCTTGAGCCAAGGTTATAGATGCAGGGATGCCTGATTTATGCATTTCTCGAATTGCCAATTTGTGGTATTTATCAATATAATTCGATCGGGAAATTGATAGCTGAGCAAAAAGACTTTGACCAAAAAAATAGCTTAAAAATATGAGGGAAAATATTGCTTTCATAAATAGATTTCTAGGCTCAAGATATTGATTTAATTATATCTTTAAACCCTTGAAAATAAGAGTATCCAAAAATGTCTTTAGAAAAAATGAATGACTTCAATTCAGAAGACTACTATTTGAATTCTGAAGGCCTAATGGTTTTCACTGAACAACATCACCTTAAAAGAGGTTATTGTTGTAATAGTGGCTGTAAACATTGTCCCTATAAAAATGATGCGAATCAATTAAAAGCTGAAAGTAATGAATGAATTTCAACAGGATATTTTAACGGGAATTCCAAATTATTTACCTGAGCACCCTGGTCACGATCCGCTTATGTCGCATGCTCCCCGTAGAAAAGATGTCTTAGATCAGCACGAAAAACAACTTGCTTTAAAGAATGCTTTGAGATACTTTGATGTTAAATATCATTCAGAACTAGCTAGTGAATTCGCACTTGAATTAAAGAGATTTGGAAGAATTTATATGTACCGGTATCGTCCAAGATATAAAATGTTTGCACGCCCTTTGAAAAGTTATCCTTCGAATTGCGATCAAGCAGCTTCTCTAATGCTAATGATTCAAAACAATTTAGACCCAGCTGTTGCTCAACATCCTCATGAGCTTATTACTTACGGGGGAAATGGTGCTGTATTTCAAAATTGGGCTCAATATCTGTTGACGATGAAATATTTGGCCGAAATGGATTCCGAACAGACCCTTCATATTCATAGTGGTCACCCCCAAGGTCTTTTTCCATCAAGCAATCAAGCCCCACGAGTAGTGGTTACAAATGGAATGATGATTCCAAACCATTCAAAGCCAATAGACCTTGAGAAATATAATGCAATGGGAGTTACTCAATATGGACAAATGACAGCAGGAAGTTATATGTATATCGGCCCTCAAGGAATTGTTCATGGAACAACAATTACTCTCATGAATGCCGCTAGAAAATTCACTGACGGAAAACTTGAAGGTAAAATTTTTGTCACAGCTGGATTAGGAGGCATGAGCGGTGCCCAACCAAAAGCAGCATCCATCGCTGGAATGGTAAGTATTACAGCAGAAATAAATAAAACTGCAGCATTAAAAAGGCAAAGTCAAGGATGGGTAGATGAAATTCATTACGAAGTAAATACTGCTATTAGTTCTGCTCTAGAATCCCAAGCAAAAAAAGGAAATAAATCCATTGCTTTTTTAGGAAACATAGTAGACTTATGGGAAGCTTTAGTTAAGCGAAATGTCTCTGTAGATCTGGGGTCAGATCAAACATCCTTACATAACCCCTGGGCCGGGGGCTATTACCCTCAAGGGTACAGCTATGAGCAGGCAAACGAACTAATGGTATCCAACCCCGAGAAGTTCAGAATGGAAGTAGAATCAACCCTTAGAAAACATATATCAGCAATCAATCACCTTCACTCAAAAGGAATGTATTTCTTTGATTATGGCAATGCATTTTTATTAGAATCAAGTAGGGCTGGAGCCGATGTTTTGGCAAAAAATGGAGTTGACTTTTCATATCCGAGCTACGTGCAAGATATATTAGGACCATTGTGTTTTGATTTTGGTTTTGGGCCTTTTAGATGGGTCTGCTCGAGTGCTAAAAAAGAGGATTTAGTTGCAACAGATAAAATAGCCGCAAATGTGATAAGAAAATTGCTTTTGAGAGCACCTGAAAATATTAAGATGCAAATGGAGGACAATTTAAAATGGATAGAGAGTGCAGATGATAATGAGCTAGTCGTTGGTTCAAAAGCTCGAATACTTTACGCAGACAGCATAGGACGAATAGCTATTGCAGAGGCATTCAATAGTGCAGTCCAAAAAGGTGAAATTGGTCCAATAATCATAGGTAGAGATCACCATGATGTAAGCGGTACTGATTCGCCATATAGAGAGACATCTAATATTTATGATGGTTCAAAATTCACTGCTGACATGGCGGTTCATAATGCCATTGGTGATTCATTTCGAGGAGCAACTTGGGTTAGCCTTCATAACGGCGGAGGTGTTGGATGGGGTGAAGTAATAAATGGAGGCTTTGGAATGTTACTAGATGGTAGTGATGAAGCACAAAGAAAATTAAAATCTATGCTTTTTTATGATGTTAATAATGGAATAGCAAGACGGGCATGGGCTAGAAACCCTGAAGCATTAATAGCAATCGAAAGAGAAATGCAGAGAGAGTCATCTCTTAGGGTAACAATACCAAGCATTGCAAAAGATGATTTAATAAATTCTACTATAGCTGAACACTTTTGATTAATTTCGTCAACATGAAAAAACTTAATTCGATAATCGCAAGCTCATTTTTACTATTATTTGCATCTTGTAACGCACCGGTTCAAAATTCAATTGAAACAAGTGGAGATGGCATGAAAATTGGCTTTGTTCGCCTAGATAGCTTAACTCAATTATATGACTATCACGGTGAATTAGTAGAAGAAATTGAGGCCAAGGCTAAAAAAATGGAAGCTGAACTCATTAGAAGTCAACAAAATATTCAAACTGAATACGAAGTGCTTCAGCAAGCCGCACCTAGTTTATCAAAGATTGAGCTTGAAAGAGCACAAATGGATTTTCAAAGGATTCAACAGCAATATCAAGCTCTTGAGCAGCAAAGATCTGGGGAATTACAGCAAGAAGAAATAGCAATGAATAATATTGTTAAAATACAAGTTGACAAGGCAATAGAAAAAATGAAGTCTGAAATGGACTTAGACCTTGTTTTTATTTATGAGTCCAATCTTCTTTATGCAAAGGAAACCATGGACCTGACAACCGAACTTGCCAGCTATTTAAATGAGCTAGCCCTACCTGATTCAAAAAAGTAGAAACTTTTTTTTAATTATTTCTCCTTCGCCTCGTCTAAAATAGCACGTGAAATTACCATTCGTTGAATTTCAGATGTGCCCTCATAAATTTGGGTGATTTTAGCATCTCGCATGAGTCTTTCCACGTGATATTCTTTTACAAAACCATACCCTCCATGTATTTGAACGGCCTCAACTGAAACCTCCATAGCAACCTCAGATGCATATAATTTAGCCATTGCTGATTCTTTCACGTAAGGCAATCCTTGATCTTTTAACCAAGCTGCCTTTAAAACTAAAAACCTTGCAGCTTCTACTTTTGTCGCCATGTCTGCGAGCTTAAAGGCGATGGCTTGATGATCTCCAATTATTTTATTGAATGATTTCCTTTCTGTAGCATACTTTGCAGAAATCTCTAATGCGCCAGATGCTATTCCTAAAGCTTGAGCTGCAATTCCAATTCTACCCCCTGACAATGTTTTCATTGCAAACTTGAATCCAAAACCCTCATCTCCCACTCTATTTTCTTTAGGGACTTTTACATCCGTAAACATCAATGAATGAGTATCGCTTCCGCGAATTCCCAATTTATCTTCTTTTTTTCCGATCTGAAAACCTGGCATTTCCTTTTCGACAATCAAGCAGTTAATACCTCTATGACCCTTTGAAACATCAGTTTGAGCAATAACAAGATAAATTGAAGCACTCGAACCGTTTGTGATCCAATTCTTTGTTCCGTTCAACAAATAATGATCTCCCATATCCATAGCCGTAGTTTTTTGACTAGTTGCATCGCTGCCTGCTTCGGGCTCACTCAAGCAAAATGCCCCAATGACTTCTCCTGACGCGAGTCTAGTGAGATATTTCATTTTTTGATCTTCAGTTCCGTACGTTTCTATACCCCAACAAACTAAAGAATTGTTGACACTCATGATCACCGCAGAGGAAGCATCGTACTTGGAAATCTCTTCCATGGCCAAAACATATGACACAGTGTCCATTCCGCCGCCAAGGTATTTTGGGCTTGTCATCATCCCAAGGAAGCCCAATTCCGCCATTTTCTGAACACCGTCAGCAGGGAATTTCTGTTCATTATCACGTTCTACTACTCCAGGTAATAATTCATTTTGAGCAAACGACCTTGCGGTGTCGCGTATCATCAGATGCTCTTCAGTCAATTCAAAATTCATAGTAAAATTGGGTTGTATTCTTGTTTTATGACAAAAATACAACCGAAGAACCTCTGGTTGTGCTTATTCCAACTCATCTATT
>CAJWXO010000027.1 GCA_913049755.1 uncultured Cryomorphaceae bacterium | reverse complement strand
CAAAAGGAGTTTATCGCATACAGATCAAGTCCAAGCAAGGAATCAAAACTATCCCTGTCGTAATACAATAAACTTAAGTAGAAATAATAATCTAAATTGTCAAACTAAAACTAGAAAAAATGAATAAGCTTTTATCTTTCCTTCTCACTATATTTTTATTGACGGGTTGCACGGACCCTTGCAAAGACATTGTATGCTTAAACGGCTCTACTTGTTTAGAGGGATTATGCCTATGTCAAGACTTTTATGAAGGGGCCAACTGCGGAACTGAAGAGAGAACAAAATATTTTGGCTCTTATACTGGGACAACAACGTACAGTGATGCGCAAGGGAATACAAATACGTATGCAGATTCAAAGGTCATATCTACTAGCCCTAAAGGTGTTGCCTACGTTAATTTTGATGGTGGTATTTATGGATCTTTAACCAGTTCTGGATCAGGGCTTTTTGATATTCCTGCTCAGTCAAGCTCAAATCCTGGCGCCTCGGATTCTTATTTCTCCGGATCTGGAAATTTCAGTGGTACTTATGTTACATACACTCTTACCGTAGAGAATAATGGAGAGATAGTTACAATGTCATTCACAGGAACAAAATAATAGCCTTGGATAAAATGCGTTAACCAATTAAAGATTAGGTTCGTTACTGAGACATAGCATATATCGCAGGAGTATTTTTTTATTTGGCGCTTTATTTTTTTTACGAAAAAAGACACAGCCAGTTATAGATTAATCTATCTACTTAGAGAAATTTATGCCTTGTAGGCCAAGTAAAGCGATGTCTTTATTCTCTAATATTTTTTGTGTTTTTTCAGATTTGATATGGAGTTAATTATCGCCATATCAAAATGACTACTTCTTGACATAATTTCATCTATAAAGGGGGAAATGGCTTGGTTATTATGTACAAAAAGTTCACTGGTCGTGTCTTTGGTTTTAAAGATTAATAATTTTGGCAAAAACGGTCATTTTTAGCCAAAAAAGAGTAAAAAACAAACAAAAAGAGATAAAAATCGCTATTTATTGTCCTTTTTAGAATTTTTATTTTCTCTAATCATTAAGATGAATTCTAATTATAGAATTTTGATTTTACTTTTTGTGAAAAAGGGGTTTTTTGAGTGTTTTCGCGCTAAAAATGATCAAAAAACACTTAAATCTATCGTTTTTAGCTCTTTTTTGCCATTTAAAGAATTAGCAGCAGTCGTATTTTTTGGTTACGTGAGTCTCTCCGTACCTGACTTCATATAGTGAGTGTATATGAGCAATATGATATAGCCAAATGCTGCAGAGGATAATATCAAAATAATATTTAAAGATCCAGTGACTCCAAACGATAGGCGGATCAAAATTGTGGCAAGGACAAAACCTGTATTTCTAAGGAGGCGAAAATAGTCTTGGAAGAAGCTATATGATAATAAAAGTATTAATACATCGGTAAGAATTAGTGCTGTGAAAAAGTCTTTATAGAATATTGAGTTGAGATCATTCTTCATGGAACCAAAGAGATGCTCATTATAGATTGCAGTGAAAAGGAAATCTACTAAATGAACTAAGCTTATGAATACAAGTATAATTATCAGCGCCGAGGACACGTACTTTTTTAAATTGTTGAAACGATTTTCTAGCTTGGCATCAAATGTATTCGTGGGGCCATCTTCAAGCTTAGATTTCGCCTTATAGAATAAAAGAATGGTCAACGCTAAAACAAGAACAGCTAATAAATCAATAAATAAATTCCCAAGTTCAGTATTTGTGAGACTAACCGTGGTGAAATCAATTTTGGTGATATCTGCGAACACCCTTCTAACAAGGATCAGCGATATGATTTCGAATTGTTTTAAAAGACTTGTTGTAAACGATCTTGGCAGGTAAAATACTAACAAATAGATCTCATAGATCAGGATAAAAGAGAATGGAGTGTAAATGGCATTAATGGGGTTGTCAAAAAGCCCAAATGACGAAAGGTCGATAATAGAAAGAGACGTTAGTCCGATTAATATTAGATGTACTATGAATCCCAGAACAGCAAGTGTAGTGGTGATTGTTTGAATGGAGTTTCGGGTTTTATCAGAAAAGATATTCTCGTACAAACTAGTCATTTTCGTTTCATTAATGAATGTTTAAGGTACGATGAAATAGAACTTTTGTCTCAAAATTTTAGTGAAAAATATTCCTATTAATTTGAAATAGAGTGATATAAATCTCAATCGCGTAGTTTAGTCAATAAATATTTTTTTATGAAAATATCCAGTCTCCTCATTTTTTCAATTTTTTCTCTGACGGCATGCGATATGCAGATATCGTATGATGTTCAAACGGGGAAGAAAAAATCACATTCAATCCATGGGATATCAATGAACCGTTTGTCCCGGATCGATACTATGATCAGTCAATCTATTAAAAGCAAAGTTATTCCTGGAGCAGTGGCTTTGGTTTTAAGGGATGGTGAAGTTGTTTATGAAAGATCATGGGGAATTTCAAACCCTGAAACGGGATCACTATATGCAACAGACGATATATTTCGAATAGCATCTATGACTAAATCAATTGCTTCGATAGCGGTATTGATGCTTTGGGAGGAGGGAAAGTTTTTTTTAGATGACCCTATAGAAAATTATCTCCCTGCATTTGCAAATACAGGCATTTTAGATTCGTTTAATTCTGATGATAGTTCATTTACAACAGTACCAAATAAAACGAAAATTACGATCCGCCACTTATTGACTCACACCTCGGGTATCGGTTATGGAGATATTGATGGGAATCCATCTATTAAAGCTATTTATTGCAAAAATGGGTTGAGGGATATTTTCTCACCCGCACTTACAACGGCTCAGGGAGCCAATCAGATTGCCAAGCAACCTTTGCATCACGAGCCAGGGGCGAAATTCACTTATAGCTTAGGAATTGATGTTCTGGGAGCCCTTGTGGAGAAGGTATCGGGGATATCATTCCCTCAGTTTTTACGACAGAGGATATTTATACCTCTGGAAATGAACGATACTTACTTTGACCTTCCCAAAGACCGACATATCCGATTAGTCCCTGTTTTGAGGAAATTGGGAGATGAGTGGAATATTTTTGATACCGATATATATGATGTGGACTATCCAAAGGCTGAGGCAAAGACATTTTACTCTGGTGGAGCGGGACTGTCAAGCACAGTTCAAGACTATGCCAAATTTTTGCAAGTTTTAATTCAGGATGGCCAGGGAAATGGGCATCAAATAATTGGAAAGAAGACCTGTGAATTGATCTACGAAAATCAACTTTCAGGCATTGAAGAATGGACACTAGGGTTGGCTACAGGAGTTTTAGGAGAGAATGAACTTTATCAAGGAGGAAAGGGAAGCTCGGGCACCCTGACCTGGGGAGGATATTTTAATACCAGTTATTTTGCAGACCCTGAAGAAAAAATAGTAGGACTTCTGTTTAAGCAAACCCAAAATATTGGATATGATTATACTACACAAAGGTTTCGGGAGCTAGTATTTCAATCAGTAATAGACTAGCTTAGTTTTACTCCAAAAAGTGAAGAATTAATTATTTAAAAATCGACTTCTTCACATCGCCATTAAGTTTAATTGACTCGACGGTTATTTTAAATGTTTGTGGTCCAGCTTTTGTTTCGATGACTTTCTCGAATTTAATGCCATCAATTTCTTGCCATTCTAAAATTGTCGTAACAATAGAGACATCTCCTTCAGGGGATTCTTGACTTTCGGTACTCCTAAATAACAAACCTGTTTTTACATCGAAATAATAAGTTTTTCCAGATTTAACATCCTCGCCAATTGAAGTTGCCATTTCCGAAATCTGATATACAGTCTTTCCATCTAATAATGTTTGACCATCAAATTGAAAATCTTTTAATCGATCTAGCCAGCCAATTTCACTTATTACATTTTTAGCGTCTTTGATAAGATCTTCAAGCTCTTGGCCTTCAACAGAACTGTTACCTCTCATTCCACTTTTTTCAGCTTTGCCATTCTCAAATAAAGTTTTACCGAGTGTCATGCTACCCATGGTTTGTTCTTCTAAAAGATTTCCTGGAGTGATTTTAGCTTTGATTACATTTAATTTTTGAGGTGCTCCGGGAATTTCAATAGAGGATTCTTGGCTAATTGCTTTTAATTCTTTGAGTTTATTTAAGCCCCCTAAAGCTTCGAAATAATTGCCTAATACTTTTTCTAGCGTCACGCCCTCTGGAGTAAATAAAAATTCAGGCTGACCAGTGGGCTGACCATATTTATCGTAATACTCAATTTCTCCAAATACATTTAGGTCTCCTGCAATTTCTTGAGCTTTTCCCACTACAGCGATTGTTACATTATTTGTAGTCATATATTCTTTTGCCACTCTAAGAACATCTTCAGCTGTTACGGCTTCAATTCGGCTTAAATATTTATTATAGTAATCATCATCAAGGCCGTAACGAGCTATATTGAGAGCAAACGAAGCTGCACTTGATGAATTCTCTAATGAGCGACCAAAAGCACCGCTTAAACTGGATTTTGCTGCAACAATATCTTTCTCAGAGACCAGCTCGGTTCTGATAATGTTCAATTCATTTAAGAATTCCACAATCGCAGAATCAGTGACTTCATTTCGGACTTTTGCAGACGCACTAAATGTGCTATTTAATTGATCCACGCCAAAGTTCGAATATGCACCATAGGTTAATCCTTTTTCTTCTCGGAGATTAAGAAATAGCCGTCCTGACATTCCTCCTCCTAAAATCTTATTTGCGATACGCAAGGGCTCTATGTCAGGATCCCCTTGTGGTAAATCAATGACATTGCCCAACCATACAAGGGATTGAACAGCAGAAGGCTTATTTACCATCACTATTCTTGAAGCTTTTGGCAGCTCTGTTTTAGCATACTTTAGCGAACTAACGTCACTAGCTTTCCATTTTTTAAAGGCTTTCCCTAATTTTTTCTTTGCATCTTCTATGGTAATGTCACCAATAACAACCATGTATGCAATATTCGGACGGAAGTAGGTGTCAAAGTATAATTTACAGTCTTCCAAGGATATAGCATCTACAGTCGTTTCAGTCATAACTTCTCCAAAAGGGTGCTCAAGCCCATATATGGCTGCACCAGTTAAATTGCCAGAAATGGCATCAACGTTTTCTGAATTTGCTTTTACTCCAGAAGTCATTTGAGATTTTAGTTTAGTAAATTCATCTTCTGGGAAACTAGGGTTTAATAGGACATCAGAAAAGATGTCTAAAAGATCATCTGTGTATTTACTCAATCCTCCTGCTCTAATTGATGATGCTGATGTTGAAAAATTAGCACCCATAAAATCCACTTCTTCATCTAATTGCGCTTTAGTTCTGGATTTCGTTCCTGAACCAATCAGGTCCCCTGCAATACTTATGTACCCAGCTTTATCTCCCTCTACAATTGGATCACGATCTAAAATAAGCGACATAGTTATCCTGGGAAGCTTATGGTCCTCTACTACAAATACCTTCAACCCATTTTTAAGTTCAAAGCTTTCGTAAGCTGCAATAGTTGAAGTTCTGGTTGGTCCCGGACTGGGGGCTTTAGAACGATCAATTTCCACTTGACCCTGCAAAGTAAATGTGGTTAATAATAATGCAAATAAATAAATACTCTTTTTCATATTTTAATTTTTTGATTCAGGCTCTTGATTTCTTGGTAAATAGTTTAGAACTACTCGATTCTGTTTAACTAAATATTTTTTCGCAACGTTTTGAATGTCTTCACGGCTAACATTTCGATAACGTTCTATTTCGGTGTTAATATAATTAGCGTCGCCATAATAGGTGTGATAATTAGCTAAAGACTCTGCAATTCCAGCCATCTTAGAATTACTCTGAATAAAAGCGCTTTCCATTTGGTTTTGAATTTTTTGGAATTCTCGTTCAGAAATCAGTTCATTTTGTAATTTTTCAATTTCTTGTTCAATTGCCGGCTTCATGTCTTTTATTTCTTTCCCAGCATTTGCAAATGAAAGCATGATGAAAGCTCCTCCTTGCTCAAGTGAAAAAGGAAAAACTTGAACAAAAGCAGCAGTTTGATCTTCATCAACTAGTCTCTTATACATTCTTGACGAAGCACCACCGCTAAGAACGGTTCCAGCCATCTGCAGAGCATAAGCATCATCAGAGGTCTGGGGGGGCATTCTGTATCCCATCATAAGAGCGGGCAATTGGACATCATCGTATATAATTGCTGTTTTTTCTCCTCCCAAAGGGGGCTCTTGGATAGAGGGCTGTAAAACTTCCTTTCCTTTTGGAATATCTCCAAAATAGGCCTGAATTAATTCTTTTGTTTTTGCGACATCCATATCTCCCGCGATACTTAATGTTGCGTTATTTGGTAAATAATACTTATCGTAGAACGACATGAATGCTTCAAGTTTTGCAGAATCTAAATGCTCCATTGATCCAATTGGAGTCCAGTTGTATGGGTGCTTAACATATAAACGATTGAAAATATTTTCAACAAAAGTTGCATAAGGCTGACTATATCGTTGTCGCTTTTCTTCTTTAACAACTTCACGCTGAGTATCTACACCGATTTTTTTGATTTTCGCGTGGAGCATCCTTTCACTTTCTAGCCAAAGTCCCAATTCCAATTGATTAGAAGGTAATAGTTCATAATAGAAGGTTCTATCCTGAGAAGTATTTGCATTTAGCTGACCCCCTGCAGAATTAACATAGTCGTCAAATTCACCACGATCAATATTTTCCGACCCTTCGAATGTTAAATGTTCGAAAAAGTGGGCAAAACCTGTTTGATCTGTATTCTCATTTTTGCTGCCAACATGATACATCATCGTTACTGCTACGATAGGTGTAGTTTTATCCTCATGAAGGATAACATGGAGTCCATTATCCAGGTCGTATTCTTCAAATGCAATTTTATTTTGACCACTGAGAACCCCAGATAGAGCGAGAGCGAAAAACATGACTAATTTCTTCATGGTATATTTTATTTATTGAAAGTTCGAAGATACAATCAGATTAGAAGGCTTCACCGATGAAAAAATAAATACCTCTTCCTTCCCCTGTAAAGGATATATCTATTCTTGTATAAATATCTTTTTCTGGAAACACAAGGTATCTGACCCCAAGACCTCCAGTTGGCAATAGGCCATTTAGTCGAAATTTATGGTCTTCGCTGAAAACTTGGCCAGTGGCAACAAATACACTTGCCCCCCACCTTTTGGAAAATTTAAATGGAAGAATGCGATATTCTATTTGTCCAGCAACTAGATGTTTGTCACGGTATCGACCTAAATAATAACCTCTCATTAGGCTCTCACCACCCATCAAAGAGAGCATATTAAAGGGAGGGTTCCCAAGAGTAAATTGACCGTATAACTGGAAAGCTAAAACAGTGTTTTTCTTAATTGGTTTATAGAGTCTATTATCAATGATATAAGAAGTCATATTAAAATCGCTACCAAGGGCTTCGCTGTATTTTAAAAATGCCCATTCGCTGTAAACTCCTTTTCGAGGATTCAACGCGTTATGAATATTATCGTATAAAACACCCAATCCTAAGCCTAAGCTTGTTGAACCATTGCTACCAATACTTGGTGGGTTAGATCCCAAAGATTCATCTACATAGTTTACATTATTTAATCTTTGGTAATCTAGCTCTAAGCCAAGATAGAGCGAAGGGAGGGTCTCTCGTAAAAATCGTTCTCGTAATAATGTATATTGACCATCTATTCTCGAGAGGTAATCTGATGGGCTATCTGGGCCGATTCCAAAATATAAAAGCGGAAAGCTTTGATAACGTGCCCTACCATAAAAAAACCATTTGTTCTTATCTGTGTAGAGCGCATGATCAAGCCAAATACCATATTGATCTTCGAGAGTAAAGAAAGTGAATGCCTTTAATTCACTTAATCTATTTTTTAGATCTCTGTTTGCCGAATAAATATACAGACTTGACACACCGAATTCCCAGCTAGTCTCAGGCGAATATGCTAATGTGGGATAATTAATTAGCTTGGGCGCTGCGGGGTCTAAAGTTTCTTTTAAAACCCCATTTATATACCTCTTGAATAGATTTTCTTTTGAACCAGTATTTTTCTGGGCATTTAAGGTAAAAAAGAAGCTTAATGCTAATACGAAAAGACAGATCCTCATAAAAGTATTATTCACTTTCTAAAGATAATATCATGAATTCATAAAGACATTGAAATTTTTTAATGATGCTTTTACTCGATACAATTTATTTAATTCTGAGTTTTAGAGCTCGAGTTCTCAACCCGGAGGCTGACAATATTTCGCTTCTAACAAATGAATGAGGTATTTAGGCAGATCAATTGTCCATTAGAATCCAAGCTCGACCTGAAACCTGACTGAGTGCTTTTTTAGCTTTACCAAAAGATTTGAATGGTCCTAGAAAGACACGGTAGAAATTATTGCTGGCCTTAATAACGTTTACTGGTGAGTCATACTCAAGTGACGCGCTGTAGTCTGCAGCATATGATTTACTCTCAAAGGACCCTAATACTACGACATAGGAGCCTGAAGGAAGAGGGGGAAGTGGAATTTTTTTATTTTGCACCGTTTCTTGTGTTGCACGGATTTGCTCTTGAGCTTTTACTGAAACCAGCTCTAATGAATCTAATTGACGATTGGCTTCCGCAACTTTAGAATGGGCAACCTCAAGCTCATCCTGGATCATTGCATTCTCTTCTTTAGCTTGGTTGAGTTTTTCTTCGAGTTGTGGTATAGCGCTTACTTTGTTTGCTTCACGCTGGAGAGAGGCTAATTTTTTAGAGCGATATGTCTTTTTGTTAATCATCCCAATTGAGAAGGTTAGCATTTGGTCATCATAACCAATACGATTCCCAACACCAACTCCGTCTATACCATCATCAAACATGAAATAGCGGTAGTCTGCACCAATATAATAAGTACGTTTATCACTGGGAATTTCATAACGAATAGAAATGCCTGCAGGGATACCCAAAGAACCCCATAGAAAGGAAGTAGTATTGATGCCATTTGAACCCATATCGTCACGCTCCCAAGTTCTTATCTGAGAAATTCCCATTGTGAGTCCATAACGAAGGTTTCCATTCTCCAAAGCTGTCACTCTTCCTAAACCGAAATGAGGTGAAACCCCAGCAAGATTAGTATTTTTATCATCATTCACAGCTCGGAAAAAGTGAACATCACTTCCAAGACGCATATAGTAATTATCCCAAATAGGCATATCAAAATTTAAGCTTCCAGAGAGATTAAAACCATCAAATCCTCCCGCATTACTTCCCCAGCTGCCGAAGGCAGATTCATCATCTGGCATAAAATAAGTCACACCTACGCCATAGGCCAATTTAGCAGGCCCTTGTGCAAATATCGGTAAAGAGAAAATAGAAAAAACAATAGTTAAAATAAGATTGCGCATAATGTTTCTGCTTAAACAGGTTACACACAAATATAGGTATCCTTTTTACAGATCAGGTGTCGCAGTCACTCCAAATTGAAGTGATACAATATTATTTTAGGTCAATATTGAAATAAGTATAAGAGGGTTGTACTCTAAAAAAGTCAAATGATTTTGGATATTTCTAGTAGTTAAATTTCCCTAATGTAAGATTACATAGGACTAAAAAATCGTTAAAACTCTCGAATAGAACGAACAAAGAAAAAATCACTAATCGTGAAAACGGTACTATTAAATTGAAGTCCTGAAGAAAAATTTTGTCGCCAAGCTGTTGTATTTCCGCTTCGGATAGAAGACCAATAAGTTTTAGTTCCAAACGATCCAATTGCAGCATTTGCAGAATACATTTCATTTAGTTCATGCTTAGTTGGGAGTCTCCAATCTCTAAATTTTTGCCCATTTAATGAGTGATTTGCAGGATTAGAAATTGCCTCTTGAGTACCATACCATGTCGTTAAACCTTGATCCTGTATCTCAGAAACTAAACCATGTTTTCCATCTGGTGAAACCCAAAAAACATACCCTCCCAATTCTGGCCAAATTCCAATCGAGTAAGTCGGTGTTGGAACACTATCAGCAATGTTAGCATGCAATGCATAGGGGACACTCATCAATTGGCTAGTGCCAGTAATCGTATAATTACTTCCACCTGTTGGGTCGGTTTCTGTTTTTATATAGTAGGGGCCATTGCTCCAATTAATGTTATTAAATATGCCAGAAACCACTGAACCTATTCCTATTTCTATACTAGCAAGTCCGTTTATATTAGTTGTGGTCGTCTGCGTTTCTGCATAAACTGCTGTGCCAGAAATGGAACCTTGGAGTATGCTAATTTGCATACTTACCGTTTGACTAGTTATCAATGAACTATTAGCATCTCGCAATAGGGCTTGGTAACTCATTTTTTCAGGCGCTTGGGCAAAGACACTCGAAGTTATCATTACTGCTGCTAAAAATATAAATGGTCTCTTCATAGATTATTAGGTTTTATAATTCTAAATGTTTTTATTAATTCATTGTTATCTAGCACATTCAAAAGGTAGACGCCTCCTGAAAAATCTCTCAAAAGTATAGATGTAAGGTTTTCTTTTACGGGATTGTCTATTAATAATTTTCCTTGAATATTATAGATTCGATAAGATATCCCCCCATTTTTATAGTCACTAATACTGAGGTGGATGACATTATTAGCTGGGTTGGGGTAAGCTTTTAGTTCTAGATTAATTCCAGTTGCTTCTAGACCCACAATAGTTGAAAATTCATAGGGAATCTGCACGCCTTGTGCTACAGAACCATTAGAACCGATGTTTGTAGAGAATGCCACCTGTCCAACAGTGTAACTCGATGAACCACCGCTTCCAATAGCATTACCACCAGAAGCAGAAACCGCCTGTTGGGCGTGTGTTACAGAAGCTGAAAAAAAAGCACAGACAACGAATATCGCTTTGTATGGATTCATATTTAAAATTCAATGAAAATGGGGACAAACTTAACTTTTATTTTTTTGTACAAAGTATTTTAATTAAAAAACTTCTTTACGATAACTATAAAAGTTTCATCATTATTTGTTGCTCTTATTTTTATTGAAAGATGCAGCATGGCTCTTTATTTAGAATTTCAACATAAAAGCCCTTTCAAAATATAAAATTTATATTTTCCCATTAATGTCAAATTGGGATACAAAATCCCAAATAACTGAATTTGCATTTATATCCATATTTCCAAAAGTTCCCGGCCAGTCGTGTCCTCCATCGATAACCTTATAATGTTCAATTTCGATGTTATTGGTCCCATTTAAATATTGATAAAGAACAACCGAATCCCCATCGGCAGTATTTGTATTTGGCAAATTGGTTATTATCGGTATGGTATCAACATTGTTATATGTTATCCAAAAATCAATTGTACTGCTATGGGAAATATATCCATCTGACTCTGAACCATCGTAGATAGTCTCATCGTCCATAGTTCCACTAATGGTGATTACTGGAGTAGGGTGAGAAGGGTTACAATTATTCACTGTTTTTGTGCTCATATTTCCTGCAACACTTCCTATAGCCGCTATCTTATGACTAAGTTGACATGCCAATTCATAACTAAAGAACCCACCATTTGAATATCCACATGCATAAATTCGCTCTTCATCAATATTATAATTAGTAGAGATCTGTTGAATTAAAGCCTCTGTAAAGCCTAAATCATTTGCGTTGCTTCCGGTTGTCCATGATCCAACGTTCCAATGAGTTGAGAGCTGAAATCTAGTTCCTTGTGGGTATACTAGTATGAATTGTTCTGAATCAGCCAAAGAACGCATATCACTTATTTCCATTTGGTCTTCGGATGTCATCGTCCAACCGTGGAAATTCAACATAAGAGGAACGGATTTAAGCGTGTCGTATGAATTCGGAACATGAATTATGAATTCACGGGTCTCTCCATTAACTTCAATGGCTCTTAAAAAGGTTCCCATGGTATGATTATCGTTTGAGTCATAACTTTTTTTGGTGCACCCTATTATCAGAGTTAAGCATATGATTGCGGTAATAGGAAATTTTTTTTTACGCATCAGATTAGTCGAGGTATACTTGAAAATAAAAAAACGGTTACACTATAAAAGTATAACCATTTTATCATTATCAGTAGTTCGTAACCGATGGAAAGCAAGCTTTTGAATCATACAAAGCAGATCCTTATCAAGTAATATTAATGGACACCAAATGCCCGTCATGGATTATGTTGAAGCCAATAACGCCATTCGAGAATATGAAGTCGAAGCAGGCCTACCGTCAGCATATATTGCTGCTATGACGGCAAATGTCATGAAAGAAGATCGAATAAAATACAGGGAAGCTGGACTCAATGTCTTTCTCTGAAAGCCTTTTACCCTGTAACAGCTTAAGTAGTTATTGCAGCAAATAGAAGACTGGCGAAGAGAGCAAGAAGACTCGAGCAAAAGTTAACGACATCATTTCCAATCCATTTTAATCCCTTTACTTTTTTTAATGGGATGCCGTTCCATACTTTCTTTTCTGTCAAATTCGGTGCTTGATTATTCGATTCGGGTAGTTGATATTTCGCTTGTAGTAAGCCTAGAAGTGAGTCTATTACAGATCCAAAGACCCCAATGACGATTATTGCCCAAAACCAATTCCCAAAAGCCATAAAGAAAAGACCCATTGATGCGATGAATACAGAACCGCCTATGGCTCCTATGAAACCTGACAAAGTCACGCCTCCAGAAAGTCCCTTTTGAAGGGGCGACAGATTCAAAATATGCCTCGGAGTACCCCCGAATCGCATACCCCATTCAGTCGACCAAGTATCCGATGTGGCTGATGCCACAGAACCCAAAAATCCTATTATTGCCCAATCTATGTTATGGCTGAAAATTCCAAAGAGTAATGCAAGAAGTGGAGCTCCGCCATTCGCAATAACCTGAAGGGGATCACGGG
>CAJWXO010000026.1 GCA_913049755.1 uncultured Cryomorphaceae bacterium | reverse complement strand
TGTTTTATTAGTACGATCTGCAACAACTGCGAGAAAAGAGGTAATAGACTCATGTCCAAAGCTAAAAATGATAGGACGTGGTGGAGTTGGAATGGATAACATCGATGTTGAGTATGCTAAATCTAAAGGCCGCGAGGTATTCAATACCCCTGGAGCCAGTAGTAATAGTGTTGCAGAACTGGTTTTTGCTCATATGAGTGGATTACTGCGCCAGCTGCATGACTCTAATAGACAAATGCCATTAGAAGGAGAATCACGATTTAAAGATCTAAAGAAAGCATATGCCAGCGGTTCTGAGCTTCGCGGAAAAAAAATTGGAATAATAGGTTTTGGTAGAATTGGGAAAGCGGTTGGCAGAATTGCTTTTGGAATTGGGATGGAAATACAAGTTCATGATCCATTTTTAAAAAATGGAGACTTTGAAGTAACCTTTGCTGATGGGCAAAAAATAAACACATCAGCAAAACTGCTCAGCATGGATGAAATTCTTAAAACATCTGATATTATTACTTTACATATCGGAGGAAAAACCGAGGTAATTGGAGAAAATGAAATAGCAAAAATGAATAAGGGTTCTTATATCGTAAATACATCAAGAGGTGGAGTGGTGAATGAGGAAGCTCTAGATATTGCTCTTGAATCAAAACACCTTGCCGGTGCAGCCATTGACGTTTTTAACAATGAACCTAACCCTGCAATTAAGCTATTGATGAATCCTTCAATATCATTAACTCCTCATATTGGAGCAGCCACCAGAGAAGCTCAAAACCGAATTGGACTTGAGCTAGCAAATCAAATTATTGCTTTGTCTAAGTAGTATGCCAAAGCTAAATTCTTTTGCCGCAATAAGAGCTCCAAGAGCTCTTGCCGCTTTAATTAGCACTAGAAGCTATAAGAGTTACTCTAAAAAAGAATTAAATCAGAAACTGGCTACAAATAAATTTTCATTTCTTCATGTAATAAAATCTGAAGCAAAAAGTAAAAAAGAACAATTTGTATCGATCAGAAACAGCTTTGAACACTTTCTAAAAAAAAAGAATTTCATAAAAGATGACAATAGTAATTTATACATATATGAACAAAAAAGTGCTAACGAAAAATTTACAGGAGTTATTGGACTAGTGTCAATTGAAGACTATCACAAAGAGAAAATATTAAAACATGAAAACACTATTGAAAAACGAGAAGCCCTATTTTCAAATTATTTGAAAAATATAGGATTCCATGCTGAGCCAGTACTTTTGGCTAGAGAGAGGAATTCCTCTTGGGAGCAAGCTATGGATGAAACTATGAAATCTAGACCCGAAGCCGATTTTGCCACAGCTGACGGCGTATTTCATAAAATATGGATTCCATCAAAGGAAAATACAGAAATTATAATTAAAGCATCTGAATCTATCGATAAGTTTTATGTTGCTGATGGTCACCACCGTCTTTCTTCGTCAGCATTAGTTGGCGAATCTAATGGCGTTTTAGCTATGGTAATTAACAAAGAACAACTTAAAATCACTCCCTTTTATAGGCTCGTAAAAGGACCTCGTGTAAATAATTTAGATTGGACTCTAGATTTAGAAGCAAAAAGACTTGACAACTCCCCAAATAGTTTACCGAAAACAGGTATTTATGCATTAGACGATAGAGGCTGGTGGCATATCAAAAAAGATGATTTATTATTCCCTGAATCAAAATGGCTCTATGAGAATATACTTTCTCCTGTTTGGAATATTATTGACGAAAGGAACGATCCAAGAATAAGATATATTGCTGGCAACAGGAATCCAAAAGAAATCGAGAGAGAAAGAAAAAGAGATGAGGTAATATTTATATCACCCTCGCCATCTTGGAGTCAAATTCAAGAAGCTTCAGACAACGGGGCTATGCTGCCCCCCAAAAGCACCTATATTGAGCCTAAATTACGTTCAGGCATGATACTTTTTTCATGGAAATAAATAAAAAAATCAGTAAGGTCCTCAAGGAAATTGGAAATGATGTTACTCTTATTGCAGTAAGTAAAACAAAACCGGATTCATTGATAATAGATGCATACGATTTTGGACAAAGAGATTTTGGAGAAAATAAAGTTCAAGATTTAAAAGCAAAAGCAGAAAGACTCCCAAAAGATATCCGGTGGCATATGATTGGCAGAATACAAACCAATAAAATAAAAGATTTTATTGGTTTCGTTCATTTGATTCATGGAGTAGACAGGAGAAAAGTGCTTCAAATAATAGATAAAGAGGCAGGTAAAGCGGGAAGAATTGTTGATATATTAATTCAAGTTCACATATCCCAAGAAGACACTAAGGCTGGGTTTTCAATACCAGAATTAATAGATTTAATGAAGATTGGTGATTTGAATAATTTTCAAAATATTCGAGTTCGCGGATTAATGGGCATGGCGACATTTACGGATAATGAAAATCAAATTACTAACGAGTTTATCACTCTCAAGAAACTTTTTGATCAATTGCAAAAAGAGAGCGAGTCATTCTGTTTTGACATATTAAGTATGGGCATGAGTGGAGATTTTAAAATAGCATTAAAAGAAGGCTCTAACATGATTCGTCTGGGAACCGCATTGTTTGGTGAGCGTAATTATTGAGAGATGTACGCAGTAATAGATATTGAAGCGACTGGAGGAAAAGTTGGAGAGGAGCGAATAATTGAAATTGCAATATTTCTTTTTGACGGAAAAAAAATAGTCGACCAATTCATTTCTTTGGTTCAAGCCGACTGTGAAATTCCAAAATTTGTGCAAAGGCTTACTGGAATAAAGCCATCAGATTTAGTTAATGCCCCAAAGTTTCATGAAATAGCTAAACGAATCATACAAATAACTGAAGACTCCATTTTTGTCGCTCATAATGCGAGTTTTGACTATCGGATATTAAGACAGGAATTTTTTAACCTTGGCTTTGATTTTAATAGAACAGTAATAGACACAATTCCATTGGCAGAAAGGTTTTTACCTGATCTCCCAGCATATGGACTTGCAACAATTTGTGAAGAATTAGAAATAGTTAATTCAAAAAGACATAGAGCTGACGGAGACGCAAGGGCCACTGTTAAACTTCTTGAGATTTTATTAGAAAAAGATAGAGAGAAATATATTGAAGGAGTTTACCTAAAATTACCCTCTGCTACTGGAAAGCACGCATTCAGTAAGCAAATTGAAAATCTCGTGAAGACAATTGGAGTTTATTACCTTTTTAATTCTGATGGAGAAGTCATTTATATTGGCAAAAGTGATCAACTTAGGGTAAGAATTGATAGACATTTTCTATCAACAAGTGAAAAAGCTATTGCTCTTCAAAAAGAAGTCAAAAACATCAGAGTTGAAGAAACAGGGAGTATGTTAATGGCCGAGATTTTGGAACACGTCGAACTGATTAGCCTAAAGCCTAAATATAATTCCCCCAAGGATAAGTTTAGCCTTAAGCTAGGCCTTTTTACAATCCCCAGTGATAAACAACCTCTTTGGGATATTAGAAAAATAAGACATGATAAACCTCTATTATTAGTCGAAAGTCTCAAGGAAGGCTATTGCTGGCTAGCAGAAATATCAAAGGCTTTAGATATGCCGGTTAATGACATTGTTCTTCCAAGTCATATTAATGGAGTAAAAAAAGAACGTGAAAAATTAAAAAAAGAATATCCGATCAATTTATTTAATCAACTTCAAAAATCAGGAAAACCTGTTCAAGCTGAAGCTGTTTTACAAAAACTTACCTATCCTGAAAATCAAATGATACTAGTTGATGCAGGAAAAAAAATAGGAACGAAAACACTTTATATGATAGAAAACTATCAATTCATAGGATATTCTTCGGTAGCCTTGGTGACTGAGCAAACCAATTGGAATCTGCTGAAAAAGAAAAGCACGAGAGTGCCTAAGTCTGTTTACCTAAATAGTCTGATAATTAAATCACTCAAAGACCATAAAATAAAACCAATAGAAGTTAAAAACCCATAGAGATTACTCCAATTATTTGTGATGTTTCAACTACATATATAAATGGGGAAATCTCAACTTGTAAAGCCTCTGAAAAAGTCATGGGCCCTTCATACCTGACAGAGAATTGAAATTTCATCAGCTTAACTCCAATTCCAACCTGATTAGACCAACCTCCACTTTTCTTTAATTGAAAATCTGTATTACTATTTACCCCTAAAGGAATCGAAAAAACAGGAGCATAAAGAGCCAAAAAAGGCCCAACTTTAATACCCATCTCCAATGGGAGATCTAAACGGACCAAATCTAACTCCATAAAGCGAGTTATGTCAGAAATATCATCTCTATAACTCAGAGAGTGATTCAAAATTGTTATCCATAATTGAGGCTGAAAATAAACTAATCCCAATCCAGTTCTATAGTATCCGCCAATATGATAACCTCTTTGTGGCACATGCGAAAAAGAAAGAGGGTTGCTGACTAAGCTATAAGGGACAACATTCAAATTGGAAATATGAATTCCTGCGGACAAGCCATAACTAGAAAATTGCGCACTTGCTCGCTGAGTTAAAAAAAAGATGATAATAAAAATTAATAATTTATCCAAGAAAAATTTTATCATAAACCTTCAAATTTGTGATAAAAATTTTCTAACATTATTCTCTATTCTAGCCGGTATATCTTTTGATTCTGCAGGAAGAAAAGAAGTGCCGGTTAACTTTTCATATAATTTAATGTAACGAGATGATACCGAATTTATCCAATCTGAACTGAGTTCAGGAATATCTTGACCATCTTCTCCTTGGAACCCCTTTGAAATTAAAAATTGCCGAACAAATTCTTTAGATAATTGCTTTTGAGGAGTACCCTTCTCTTGTCGCTCATGGTATCCTTCTTTCAAAAAATACCTAGAGGAGTCTGGAGTATGAATCTCGTCTATTAATATTATTGTACCATCTCTTAATTTCCCAAACTCATACTTTGTATCTACCAAAATCAAACCTCTTTTTGCAGCCATTTCTTGACCTCGAGCAAATAATTTCTTGGTGTAGTTTTCTATTTGATCATAGTCATCTTTTAAAACAATAGCTTTCGACAAAATACTTTCTCTTGATATATCTTGGTCATGGGCACCTATACTTTCTTTAGTTGTTGGTGTAATAATAGGTTCAGGGAATTGGTCATCTTCTCTTAATCCATTTGGCATTGAGATACCACATAAACTTCTTTCACCTTGAGAATATACCCTTGATGCATGACCACTTAAATATCCTCGAATTACCATTTCAACCTTAAATGGAATGGCTTTTCGGCCAAAAGTGACAACTGGATCCGGAGAGGCTATATGCCAATTAGGAACAATATCAGAAGTGCACTCAAAAAAATATTTAGCCATCTCGTTAAGCACTTGACCTTTGTGAGGGATTCCTTGAGGCAGTATCACGTCAAATGCTGAAAGCCTATCAGACGCTACCATTAGAATGAAATCATTGTTAATAGTATAAACATCTCTAACCTTTCCATTATAAACAGCAGTTTGACCAGGAAATTGAAAATTATGTTCTGTTAATGATGACATGTATATCTAATTAATTGCTTTTGGTAGTTAGCGACACTAAGCTATTACTTTTACAGTTCCAAAAGTACAATTTATGCCAATCGTAACCCTTACAAGTGACTATGGATGGAAAGATCCTGATGGAGCGATTGTACGAGGAATAATTTATTCCGAAATGCTTAAATCTGGTGTGGCGGCGCCATTAGTAGAAATAACCCATAGTATTAGCCCTAGAGACCATCTTGAAGCAGCATATATTATTAGGGAAGCATACAAATCCTTTCCAAAAGGAAGCATACATATCATTCTTATCGACAGTATGACGCCATCTGATATGGAAATCATTGCCGTTGAATTAGATGATCATTTTTTTCTTGCACCGAATCATGGAGGACTTTCTTTAATTCGGCCAGATTTAAATATTAGTAACGCAGTTCAAATAGAGCTAAAAAATCGTCCAGAACTAACTCAATCTGAAAGTCAGATCGCAGTTGCTGCCGTGCATTTATTAAATAAAGGGAGATTTGAAACAATTGGAAAGCCCTTTGGCCATTTCAAGAAACTTCAAGCTATACATCCCGAAATCAGGAATCAAAATACAGCTATTGTTCATGTTCAATACATAGATCACTTTGGGCAATTAGTAACTAATGCAAATGAAAATTGGCTCAAAAACTGGAGTGAGGGAAACCCATATATAGCCATAGCTAGAGGAAGAAAAATAAAAAATTGGATTTCAAATCGAGAAGAAATGACAGAAACTGGATCTCTTTATCTCAGAATAAATCGTGCTGGTTTTCTAGAAATTGGGATTATTGAACCTGGCTTTGATGGTTCTAATTCCGCAAGTAGTTTATTGGGCCTTGTTGTTCATGACCCAATTGAATTACAACTGAAATAAGCCACAAAGTAAATCAAATTTTAACCCTGCTATAATTTCATAATATTTCACGAAATTTGAATCTCCTATGATCTCTTTTTCGGATTTAAATACTAGTGAAAATCAATGAAAAAATATATCTCATGCTTGTACTAGCTAAAAAAGAGTTTCACTCCTTTTTTCAATCTTCAACAGGGGTTCTTATTCTCTGCACTTACCTTGGGTTAAACGGAATATTTCTCTGGTTATTGGATGTTCCATTTAATTTAATTAACTCCGGTTATGCCCAATTAGATGGCTTATTTATGTTATCCCCTTGGGTTTTTATGTTCTTAATTCCAGCTATTGGAATGAGAATGATTTCTGAAGAGAAACGATCTGGAACCATAGAGTGGTTATACACAAAGCCAATAACTGAATGGCAAATAATCATTGGGAAGTGGACTGCAGGAATGTCGCTTGTCCTTTTTGCCTTAATACCAACATTTATTTATGCAATTACATTATATAATTTTGGAAACCCGATTGGGAATCTAGATTTTGGATCCTTAGTAGGCTCATATATTGGATTATTATTGCTCGCATCTGGCTATTTAAGCATATCTCTTTTCGCATCATCCATTACCGATAATTCAATTGTAGCTTTTGTCATTGCAGTATTATTTTGTTTATTTTTCTACACTGGGTTTGAACAACTCGCTAATCTAGACGCTCTAAAATTTTCAGGACTATTCTGGATGAAGCTAGGCATGAATGAACACTACACATCCATAAGTCGCGGAGTCGTAGACCTTAGAGATGTGATTTATTTTATAGCACTAAGTTACACTTTCCTAAGTGCCTCTAAAACAGTACTTAAATCACGTAATTGGTAGTCCATTTTAGTATGAGAAAAATAGACTTATTAAAATTTGGAACCGCCCTATTTTTTAGTGTATTATCTGTTTTCTTATCCGAATTTATTCCAATCAGAATTGACTTAACTCAGGACAAAAGATTTAGCTTAAGTCATTCGACTTTAAAACTTATCGAAAAAGTTGAAGACCCTATGCTTTTTTCTATATATTTAGAAGGAGATTTTCCAGCAGGTTTTCAACGTTTGAAATTTGAAACGATAAGAATGTTAGAGGAGTTTCGTGCAAAAAACCCTGATATTCAGTACACCTTAATCGACCCATCTGAAAACCCAAATTCAAAAGCCAGGAGGGACACATATACTCAACTAAGGAATGCAGGACTTTCTGCTATTCAAATAAAAGTTGAAGAAAGTGATGGGATTCGTGAACAACAAATATTTCCTGGCGCAATAGTTTCATTTCGAGATAATGAATGGCCAATTTCATTACTTTTAGAGCAATTCGCATCTAACCCTGATGCACAAATCAATGCGTCAATTCAAAATCTAGAGTACACTTTAGCAAGCGCTATAAAAGGCTTAACCAAAACGTACCGACCTAGTATTGCAATATTACAAGGCCACAATGAACTAACTCCGGTTGAAACAGCGTCATTAAAATTGTCTCTCTCAAAATCATACGACATTGAGCATTTTAATTTAAGAGAATTTCCAATTGACACCATAAACGGAGAGCCAGACCTAAACAGGCAAGTCATCTTATTGAACAGTTTTGATTTGATCATTTTAGCTAAACCCAGACAAAGGTTTTCCGAGTTAGACATTTGGTTAATTGATCAGTATTTAATGAATAATGGCAAAGGAATATTTATGCTAGATGCTGTTTACGCGGACATGGACTCTCTTAGCTATTCCCCTGAATTCTTAGCCTACCCTATACTAGACAGAATTAATTTGAGTGATCCTTTATTTAATTATGGCGTTCGAATTAATACGAGTCTAATTCAGGACATGGTCTGTGCAACTCTAAATGACAGAAAATCGATTATTCCATGGCTGTATTTCCCTCTCATTTTACCTCAAACAAATCATCCGATTGGGAAAAATTTGAACGCGATAAAATTAGAATTTGCAACGGCAATGGACAGCATTAGAGCGCCAGGTGTAAGAAAAACACCTCTATTATTTACCTCTCCTTACAGTCGAAGACAATCAATGCCTGGCAGAGTATCACTTGCAACATTATACAATGAACCTGATCAATCCAAATTTGTAGATAATTCCCTTATTACAGCCATATTACTTGAGGGTGCCCTCCCCTCTTTTTATGCCAACCGAATATTACAAAAAACTGATTTCAAAAATCCCCCAAAAAAAGCATCCAATGCTAAGCTCTTAGTTATTTCAGATGGTGACTTTATTAAAAATCAGAGAAATTTAGTGCGCTCGGACATTCCAAGAGGTTCCCCACTACCCTTAGGTTTTGATCAGTTTACTCAACGCCAATATGGCAATTCTGACTTCATATTAAATGCTATTGATTACATGTTAGATATTGATGGGTTAATTGAAGTAAGAGGTCGGGAAGTAGCTCTAAGGCTTTTGGATATGCAGCGAATTAATAGACAAAAAAAATATTTAATAGGTTTAAATGCTTTTGGCCCCATAGTTTTAATTTTAATCTTTGGATTGTTATACAGAATGATTCGCAAACAAAGATTCTCTAAATTCTCTCAATGAAATTTTATCTTAAACTTATTCTAAGCATTGCATTATTATTTTTTGCTGCTATGTCTTTCATATTTATTTATGAGGTCACTTGCAAAGACCACGATGATGATGATTATTATGATTTTTCATTAAATGACACGTCATCCATCACAAAAATTTTAATTTGGGACAAAAGCCCTGATACTGTTTTTTTAAGTCGTCAAAAAAATAATCAATGGATAGTAAATAATTCTTTTAAAGCGAGACCTGATGCAATTGAAGTTCTTCTTGAAACAATTTATCGAATTCGACTTCGCAATTTTCCTCAAAAATCTGCTTTGCCCAGGATTCTGAAAACTATGGCTACTTATGGCAAGCATGTAGATTTATATATTGATAATAAAATAGTTAAATCATTTACGGTTGGGACAGAGACACCTGATCAACTGGGAACCTATATGCTTATGGACGATTTTGAAACCCCTGTAGCTACCCATATACCTGGATTCAATGGCTATCTATCAAGTAGATTCTTTATTAGAGAGGATCTATGGAGAAAAAGAGAAATATGGCCATACGAAAAAGAAATTATAAGTGTTGAGGTCTCTTATCCTGACAGTACATCTTTTAAATTAATCAAAGAAAATAATCAATTCAGTCTAATTGGACCCTCAGGTATAAATCTTAGCGCCGACGACATGTCAAGCCAGGCCTTTTTAAAAGGAATTAGAAAAGCTCAATATGAAGGAATGATAATACCAACTGACAAAGCATGGGATAAAAGTGATTCTATCCAATTAACTCCTCCAGTAGGAATATTTAAAGTAACATATATTGACGGGAATATCATTGAAATGAAAATTCACCGAGTCCCAGGGGGGCCTGACTGGCTTGACAGCGAAGGCAGACCTCAACGCTACGACCCTGATAGATACTATGCTTTTATTAGCGACGGACGCTTTGTTTTGACTCAACGTTTTGGTCTTCAACATGTGTTGAAAAGTTATCGTGCATTTCTAACATTTGAGTAATTACTTTGTAATATGAAATTTATCGTATCCAGCGGCCAATTATTGCGTTCACTTCAAACTGTTAGTGGAGTAATCCAGTCGAATAATACTCTTCCCATTCTTGATCACTTCCTTGTTCATTTGACCCCTGGGAAATTAACTATTACTGCTTCAGATTTAGAAACCACAATGACAACTACTCTTGTTGTTGATTCAACAGAGGAAATCATAGCGGCTGTTCCAGCCAAGATTCTGTTAGACACGGTGAAAAGCTTTCCTGAACAACCTTTAACCTTTACCCTGAATTCTAGTAGTCATTCCCTAGAAGTAAGTAGTGATTTTGGGAAATATGCATTAGCATATATTGATCCTTCTGAGTATCCCAAACCAGCATCATTGAATGAAGCAGATTCTATTAACATATCAGAAAAAATATTAGGAACTGCCATAAACAAAACTCTTTTCGCTGCAGGAAATGATGACTTAAGGCCTGTAATGAGCGGAGTTTTCTTTCAATTCACTAATGAAGGACTAACCTTTGTCGCTACAGATGCTCACAAGCTAGTCAGGTATTCCAGAAAAGATATTTTGGCACCTTCTACTGCTGAATTTATTTTACCGAAAAAACCTTTGACACTTTTAAAAACAACCTTGGGTTCGAGTGGAAATAATGTATCTATTTCCTATACAGATCAAAATGCGCAATTCACATATGGCGAAGTAACTCTAGTTTGTCGTCTCATAGATGGTAAATACCCAAACTTTCAGGCGGTAATACCAAAAGACAATCCGAATCATTTAGTTGCTGATAGAATGGCATTATTGTCAAGTGTTAAGCGAATTAGTATATTCTCAAACAAGACAACCCATCAGGTTAAACTAAAAGTCGCTGGCAATGAATTACATATCTCTGCGGAAGATCTAGATTTTTCTAACAAAGCAAATGAACGTCTTACTTGTAATTATGAGGGAACAGATATTGAAATTGGTTTCAATAGTAGATTTCTTATTGAAATGTTAACAAACTTAGAGAGTGATGAAGTTATTCTCGAAATGTCTGCACCAAATAGAGCAGGAATTTTGCTCCCGGATGGCGGCCTTGATGAAGGTGAAGAAATCTTGATGCTCGTAATGCCGGTTATGCTCAACACCTAAAACTTAAACTTTAAGCTATGAATATTCTTGTAATCGGCGATATTCATGGTTGCGTTCACACATTAAAAAGTTTAGTTAAGAATTATTGGAACCATGAGACTTCTGTTTTAATTATTCTCGGAGATTTGATTCATAAGGGATTGCATAGCGGAAAAACCATACGTTATATAAGAAAAATATCAAAGAAATTTCCTGACTCGGTAATCGTTTTAAAAGGTAATCATGAGCAAATGGTTTATAATGCCTTTTTAAAAGGTGAAAAATATTCAAATTGGAAAAATCTGAAAAAAGATATTCGATTACATAGTCTCAACGTCAAAAAAATATTGAAATGGATATGTGATTTACCAACTATATGGGAAAATGATAATATTGTCATTACCCACGCAGGTATAGCCGTAAACCAAAATAATGATATTGACTTAGACGCACCAAATAGTATTTTAAATAATCGATCTGCGATAAAAAATATTGGAAAACTCCAAATATTTGGGCATGTCATTCAAGAGTATAATCAACCAAGATTTTTTCCGGAATCAAATTCATGGGGAATTGACACAGGATGTTGGATTGGAGGTGGTCTGACTGCTATTTTAATGGAGCCGGACGGAAAAATTATAGAAATAATTCGTCAACCGACTATTCAGTCCGATCTTTAGCACTTCAATTAAAAAGATTAATTAATTATCATAAACTATGGCTAACGGCAAATTTCAGATTCCAAAGGCAATCAACGAAGTAATTGACAGCTATGCGCCCGGCACTGCGAGTCGGGAAACGCTCCTTACCACTTATGAATCTATGCTAAAAGAATTTGTAGATATTCCTATGTTTATCGATGGACAGGAAGTTAGGACCAATGATGTTCGTGATTGTCATCCTCCGCATGATCACAAGAATAAAATTGGACAATTCCACTATGGAAGCAAAAAACATGTAGAAAATGCAATAAATTCATCACTATCAGTTCATGACGAATGGTCCTCTTTACCATGGAATGAAAGAGCTGCTATTTTCCTTAAAGCGGCAGATATGGTCTCGGGAACATATCGCGCTAAGATTAACGCTGCAACAATGCTAGCTCAATCGAAAACCGTTCATCAAGCAGAAATCGATGCTGCATGCGAATTTGCAGATTTTCTACGTTTCAATGCCAATTTTATGCAGGAGATTTATGAAAATCAACCTATTAGCCAAGACGGATTATGGAACAGGATGGAATATCGTGCGCTAGAAGGATTTGTAGTGGCCATAACACCTTTTAATTTTACTGCGATCGCTGGTAACCTTCCAGCTTCTGCTGCCCTTATGGGTAATGTGGTTATTTGGAAACCTGCCGATAGTCAAGTTTATTCTTCATGGGTAATTATGGAAATATTTAGAAAAGCTGGATTACCAGATGGTGTTATAAATCTAGTTTATACTGACGGGCCAGATTTTGGAGACGTAGTATTTAAACATCCAAGTTTTGCTGGCTTACATTTCACAGGGTCCACATCCGTATTTAAACATTTATGGAAAGAGATTGGGAATAATATTGATTTGTATAAATCTTATCCTAGGATAGTAGGAGAAACCGGAGGGAAAGATTTTATCTTGGCGCATTCTTCAGCTGATCCAGCTGAAATCGCAACAGGTATGAGCCGTGGAGCATTTGAATTTCAGGGTCAAAAATGCTCAGCAGCCTCCAGAGCTTACATACCTGAATCATTATGGCCTGATGTGAAACGAATACTCATTGATCAAGTTAGTAGTTTTAAAATGGGTAGCCCAGGAGATCCATCTAATTTTATTACTGCGGTCATTGATGAACGTGCCTTTGATAAAATATCAGGATATATTGATGATGCAGAGCACAG
>CAJWXO010000025.1 GCA_913049755.1 uncultured Cryomorphaceae bacterium | reverse complement strand
ATGGTATAGCCATTTTGATCATTCCATTGCAAAACATCATATATCGAAACTAACGCTTCGAAAGCTTCGGCTTGATTCTTATAATGAGTACTTTCAAGAGTTCTGCCTACAGGTTTCACTTCGAGGAAGTCAGACGAACATGAGCTAATTGTAATGCTCAGAGCGATAGATGCGATTGCATATTTTAAACGAATATTCATAGTGCTTATTTAAAAGAAATGTTGATACCTATACTGTGAGTTCGTGCTTGTGGGTAAATTCCACGATCAATTCCAACACCAGAACCAATTTCAGGATCGAAACCAGAATAGCCAGTGAAAGTCAGTAAATTATTTCCAGAATAATATGTTCGGAATTTGATTATGCCCAACTTCTCAAGAAACGCAGATTTTACGTTATATCCTAACTGAAAGTTTTTAATACGAGCGAAACTGCCATCTTCGACATAAAAGTCTGAAGACCTGGCATAATTTCTATTTACATCATTCATTGTTAGTCTTGGGTATTGATTTGTTGAACCTTCTCCTGTCCATCGATTTAAAGCCGAGGCCGGCATGTTTGCTGTTGGAAGATCATAACGTCTAGTGGCATTAAAAATATCATTACCCGCCATTCCTTGGAGGAAAACAGAAATATCCCATCCTTTGTATGCCGCATTAGCAGTAAAACCAAAAGTAAAATCTGGGGTAGGGTTACCTATTATGGTTCTATCATCTGCATCAATCACCCCATCTCCATTGGTGTCCTTGAATTTAAAGTCACCTGCAACGGCATCAGGTTGAGCAATTGCAACAACTCCGAGACTATCTGTCAATGTATACGCACTGACCTCACCTTGATTTTGGAAGATCCCATTAGTTTGGTAGCCATAAATATAACCGATTGGCAAACCTTCAGTGGTGCGAGTAATTTGAAGCCCCTGAGGCCCCCATCCGGCGCCTTGAAGGAATCCACTTTCATTACCGATTAACACCACCTTATTTTGCAAGAAGCTTACATTACCACTAAAGTTCAGATAAAGCTCGTTGGCCATTGTTTTCGCCCAACCAAATTCTAGTTCTACTCCCTGGTTTAACATTACTCCGATATTTGCGGTGGAGGCTTCGTTACCGATGTAATCGGGTAGGGTAGGTCTGATTTTCATTCCGTTGGTTTGCCTACGAAAAACATCAATTGTTGCACGGAAATTCTTAAAAAATGTAGCGTCAATACCAACATTGGTTTGGGCTACACTCTCCCATCTTAGGTCTGGGTTAGCAATTTGAGAAGGAGAAGTCCCGTTAATTATTCGCTCACCATATCCAAATGTATAAGCTCTCCCTCCGGATATTGTTGATTCATACTCGAGAGATCCTGCGGCATCACTACCATTTAAACCATAGCCTGCTCTAATTTTTAGAGTTTGTATTTTTGAGTCATCACTCCAAAAGTCTTCATTGTGTATGTTCCAACCTGCTGATACTGATGGGAAATAGCCCCATCTGAAATTAGGACCAAATCGAACTGAGGCATCTGCTCGCATTATGGCTGTAGCAACATATTTATCTTTGTAGTTATAATTCAATCGAGTGAAATATGATTCGATCGCATACCGTTCCCATTTTCCACCTCCTACTCGCATCGATTCAATATTCCTTGCATAATCAATTGTCGCATCTTCAGCAATTTGAGTGGGAACATCCATTTTACTGCCACTGAGATATCTGCCATTGACTTCTTGAGCAGAGTGTCCTGCAATTATATCAAAGGCATGATCTCCGAGTGTCCAGTCATACGAGATCGAATTATCCCAAATCCATGTAAAACCTCTATTAAAGTTCATACTTACATTATTGGTGTCTAAATAATTCGTTGCATTCAAATAGAAGGGTTGAGTAAAATTTTGCCCTCCCCAAAAGGCTAAATCAATACCAATGGAGGATCGAACCTTTAGGTGATCTGTAATTTTAAATTCGGCAAAAGTGCTATTTACGAATTTATCAGCCCATCCATAGCCATCAGCGTTTTGAAAACCTGCGACCGGATTTACGATTTCACTCGTCACTCTCGGAGAGATCGCAAAGTATCCACCTGGTCCTTGTACAAGATTATGTCTTAACTCTCCACCGACTGTGTAAGGAGCTTGAGACAGCAAGTTTAGGTCTGTTTCATAAACAGGGGTAAGAGGGTCAATATTTAGAGCACGTCCTAGTGGTGATCCAAATTCTGAATTTTCTGATATCCCTTGAGATTCATTGTGTGTATAAGTTGCATTCCAACCAATGGTGAGACGTTTATTTACATTGGTAAGCGTATTAAGTCTTGCTGAAAACCTTTTATAGTTTGATGCTCCTGGAGCTACAATTCCATCTTGTTCAAAATTAGATACAGATGCAAAATAAGAACCTTTGGAGTGCCCTCCAGCGATAGAAACGTCAGTTGTGTTTATTTGAGCGTTAGAATTAAACACAGCGTTTTGCCAGTCTGTTCCAACTCCTAAGCCAGCAACATTACTGTAAGGTGCAGGTAGGCCAGCAGCAACATTCATCTCGTTTTGAATCATTGCATATTGAGTAGAATTCAAAACAGGAACTTTCTTCCATGGATTTTGAACTCCAGTATATCGATTTACGGAAACTTCCATATCTCTCTTACCAGAGCCGTTCTTTGTTGTTACAATCACAACGCCATTTGCTGATCTTGAACCGTATATGGCAGCTGAAGCTGCATCTTTTAAAACTTCAATAGATGCGATATCATTTGGGTTTAGAAAGTCAATTCCTCCTCCAATTACAACACCATCTACAACATAGAGCGGGTCTGAGCCATTAATTGAAGATGTTCCACGGATACGAACAACAGATCCAGCTCCTGGTTGACCCGAAGATTGAACAACAATAACCCCGGATGCTCGTCCTTGAAGAGCTTGCTCGACTCTAGGCAACGCCATATTTTCGAGATCTTTGGCTTTAACAGATGAAATAGCCCCTGTAACATTACTTTTCTTTTGAGTTCCATAGCCAACGACAACTACCTCTTCTAATTCATTCCCTTCCTTGTCTTCTTCTAAAAGTATATTTATTTGTTCATTCAATTCATTAACTAGAACTTCTTTTGATAAGTATCCTAAAGAAGAAAAGATTAAAGTTGAGTTGGGTTTCGCAGTGGACTTAAATAATCCATCAAAGTTGGAAATTGTTGCCTGGTCAGTTCCTTTAATTTTTACTGATACTGAGGGCAAAGGTTCGCCCGAATCAGCGTCTTTAATTGTTCCACTAACTTGAGCATTTGCGGCAAACACAAATAATGAAAGTGCTGCAAAAAGGATTCCTTTACGTATCGATTTAGTAATAGTCATAAGTACAATAATTGAAGCTAAGTTACAAATTTCACTTAAAGTATATATAACTATTTGTGCTTTTTCTCGTCAGAGGCAGTGTGTTAAGTTTTGGTCTATGATGATAAATATTAGTAATCGGACTAAGTGTAAAAAATACACTATTTATAAATAATTTGCTCATAATGAAAGTCATATGATAAGTTCAGTTTTCGATTTATATTGTTTGAATTATTTAATTAGAATCGTTGAATCATCCTTATCCGTGTAACAAAAGATTTACGACTTTTGTTCCAATCGACAACATTGTAGAAAAAGGTATTGAAATATAAACCTCACTTAAGAACTAGCACTCACATGTTTCAAAAGGATTTATATCAACTAGCTTTTTTAATTTTTTTAATCTTTCTCTCTAATTTCAGTGCTATTTCACAGCCATTAAACTGGAGTAGCGATCTTCCGATTATCAGTATTTTCACGATGGGAAATACGATTGTAAATGAGCCTAAAGTCCAAGCCCAATGGGCGGTTTATTGGAATGCGGATGGATCCAGAAATGACTTAAGTCAATCTCCACATGATATGGGTTTTATAGGAGTCGAATACAGAGGTCAGAGTTCTCAGATGTTCCCAATGAAATCGATGACTGTGGAGACACGCAATTACGATGGGACCGATAGGGAATTAGAGTTGTTGGGCATGCCTGAGGAATCGGATTGGGTTTTGTACTCGACTTTCTATGATAAATCTTTGATTCGAAACGTTCTTACCTATGATTTAGCGAGAGAGACAGAGAGGTGGTCTCCCAAAACAAAATTTGTCGAAGTTTGGATAAATACTGAGTATTTCGGTATCTATGTTTTGGTTGAGAAGATCAAAAGAGATTCCCAAAGAGTTGATATAAAAAAGTTGAAGGGTGATCAAAATGACGGCATAAATCTTTCTGGGGGGTATATTTTTAAAATTGATAAACAAAGTCCGAATGATTTTTCATGGGTGTCGAGTTATGCCTCTAATTTATTTCATCCATCTCGATCGGGCAGCTCAGTCAGTTTTCAGGGTGTTTATCCGAAAAGTGATAATATCACCAATTCACAGAGAAGTTATATCACGTCTTATGTTGATAGCATGGAGATGGCAATTGCCTCAGAGAATTTTAGTGATACTATTCATGGATATCGGAGATATTTAGAGCCTTCTTCTTTTGTTGATTTTTTGCTGGTGAACGAAATAAACCGAAATGTAGACGGTTATAGAATTTCATCGTATTTCCATAAAAATAGAAGCGATCTTGACGGAAGAGTTCATGCTGGACCTCTTTGGGATTTTGATCTGGCATTTGCCAATGCGAATTTTTGTGATGCAGAATCTACCGAAGGTTTTGCATTTGAATTAGAATCAGTATGCCCGGCAGGTCAGTGGCCTGTTCCGTTTTGGTGGGGTCGATTGATGACGGATAGTATATTTAGAAATCTAGTTGGATGTAGATGGCAATATTTGAGAGGTTCCGTTTGGAATGAGTCAAAAATATTTCAAAAAATGTCGAATTATGCCAGTGAGACTCAGGAAGCAAGGGGCCGTCACTTTAGCAGATGGCCAATATTTGGTCAGCAAATTTGGGTTTACCCAGACCCTATCGCAACTTCTTATCAGCAAGAGATTAATAATATGAGAGACTTTATAATTGACAGATGGGAATGGTTAGATAATAATTTACCCGTTGGAATTAATTGTGTAGCAAAAGACACTTCTACCAGTCCTAATGAAATCATGGATTCTATTGAATTAGTTGTCTCTCCTAACCCGGGTTTTGCAGGAAATCAAAAGTTTTACCTATTTCTACAAGAGGGCGGAGCTGCTTTTATACAAGTATCTGATTTCTGCGGCAGATCCATTTTTTCATACAATCGGTATGTTAATTCGAATCTTAATGAGCTAGTTCAATTGAATAACTTAATGCTGAAACCTGGAGTTTATCATATCACTATTGAATTAAGAAATAAAGGAATTCTCACTTCAAGGTTTGTAGTCATATAGACGATTAAAATCTAATTAACTAAAAAGTATAACGTCCAGCTTGGTGGTGATTACTTCTTATTGGATATTATTATAACCTGCCAGAACGATCATGCTATGTTACATTTATAACTATGAAAAATTATCATATTGGTTTAACTGGATCTATCGGAAGTGGTAAATCGACAGTGGCGAAAATTTTAATGCAAAAAGGGGTTCCTATTTATTTTGCCGATGATTCAGCAAAACGTCTGATGATAGAAAATTTGGCGTTGATGGACGCCATAACAATTGAATTTGGTGAAGGTGTATATATTGATGGTATTCTTCAACGTTCGGAATTGGCAAAACGAGCTTTCTCGTCAGCTGAAGCTACTGCAAGAATTAATGCTCTTGTTCACCCTGCTGTTCACGAGGACTTTACTCAATGGTATCAGCAGCAGCAGGCGGTATACGTTATTCGGGAAGCGGCAATACTTTTTGAGTCTGGAACCTATAAAAATTGTGATTCAATTATTTTAGTTGAAGCTTCAATGGATAATCGCATGCAACGCGTAAAAAGTCGAAGTAAGTTAAACGAGGAGCAGATAAAGCAAAGAATGTCTCGTCAGATGTCCCAGGCGAAAAAAAGATCAATGCTTACCGAAAAAGATTTTATAATAGAAAACGATCAGAGTTTAATCGAGTTGAATAAGCAAGTAGATTTTTTGCACGAATCTTTATTGGGTCGTTTCTTAAAATAAAATAATTTTAAAGAGATCGAACTAGGCTAAAAGCAGGAGGTCCTTGAGCGTTGTAAGCGATCATGAATAAGGTTTGATAATTGCTTCTTAAAAAGTCATATCCTATCTGAAGAGCTGAGTTTCCTGCGGGTTGTAAATAAATTTCAAGATGAATAAATCCTGATTTAGAAGCAGGGAAAATATAGCCTGCAGCAATTAATGGTTGATAAGGATCTTTAAGAATATTTTAACAAAATCCTAAATTTATATTAAGTTCCGTATGGTTCTCTGATATATGACTCGCTGAATACCAAAATTTATTTTGCGGAATTATTTGATCTCCTTGGAGATAGGAAACTGTCCCCGATGCACTTCCCGACCAATTCCCTTTTTCATGAATACGATATTGCAGCCCAGCAAGAATTGATAAATGGAACCTCTCAGAATTCTGTCCCGTTGCGATAGAATATCTAACTTCCCATTTGTCACTAATCCCAATTTGTTTCTGAAATTGACTTTGTGAATATTGCCATGATGAATTAGGTCTAACAGGATAACCTAAAATAGATAATTCTAAAAATTCATTACCAGAACCAATAGTTTTCCCGCTTTCAAGCATCGGTTGAGCATGCACTGAAGCTGACATAAGTAAAAAGAAAATTTTAATTATTTTCACTGCGCCCAAATTAGACAGAACAGTAAAAAAAGAAAAGTTTTAAGGTAAATATGGAATCAGTCTAAATTGGTTTCATTTTTTCTTACCTGATGCCATACAATCCATCCTAATAAAGCATTAAATAAATAGAAAATATACTTAGCTACATAGGCAACATTACCAAACAAAATATTCTGATAAATTTTTAACCCATTGTAAACTTCATAGAATGCCCATGTGTCAGCATACATTCTTGGCATATTTAGTGTTCCTGAAAAAGTAAGACCAGTTATAATTGCAGTAATCCAAAACTTTAGGCTGTCTTCTGGCATGATACTATGGCTGAGGTAACCTGTAAACCCAATGTAATTAAGAATGAACGCTAATGAGAAAGCGATAATAACATTTATAAAATACCAATTATCGAAACGACGAGGAGTGCGATCTCCTTTCTTTTTCCAGAACAAATAACTTGCAATCAGTCCAAAAAATGATACCGGGTATGTCAGGAAAGCAGCCTGATTACCTAGATAGTAATCCACAATAGCTGAATTGATTGTGGCAAAGATTCCGATCAAATTCCCAACATTATTTCTTTTGGTAACAAGTCGTGTTGCAAGCATCGAAAATGCTGCTCCAATCACAGACATTAATCCAATTGGCAGATCGTTTATAACTGTTTTATGAAAACCTAGTGCTAGAGAGGCAATTATGACAATTGCAACACCAAAAACATCTAGACCTCTGCTCTCAGTAAATATTTGAATCTGAGATTTTGTTGTTGACATAATTTAGAACAAAAGTGAATTAAATTTATGAATTCCTGTTTTTCCGAAAATTTTTTCTGCTGCTATAATTGCGCCCAAAGCAAAGCCTTTTCTATTCATTGCAGAGTGAGATAGTGTTACTTTATCTATTTCTGATTCATAAATGATAGAATGGTTCCCATTTATATCTTTTTCTCGAATAGATTCAATAGGAAGCTTGCCAGACTCGTGCTGAATGCTCCATCCATTCAAAGAGCTTTTTTGCAATATAGCCTCTGCTAAAGTTATTGCGGTTCCACTTGGGATATCTTTTTTTTCTTTATGATGTGCCTCTTTTAGGCTTGGTTTATATTGATTATGATGAGAAAAAAGTTCAGCCATTTTGTCGTTAAGTTCAAAAAGAATATTGACCCCTAATGAGAAATTCGATGAGTATACTAGTCCTGCATTTTGCGATTCTTTTTCCAGATCAGAAATTTCATTATACCATCCTGTTGTTCCGGAAACGACAGATACTCCTGCACTTAAAGTTTTTTGAATATTAGAAAATGCAGAATTAGGCTCTGTGAATTCCACGGCTACATCAGCATTATTTAAATCATTTGTAACCCATCCCTTTTCAAGACGGGCAACAATAATATGTTTTCGCTCAAGAGCAATATTTTCAATCATTCGCCCCATTTTGCCATATCCTATAATTGCAATTTTCAAGGCCATGATAATATGATTTTTGCACCTATCGGAGCATTAGGAGTTGGGTAGTATGAAGTTGCAATGTTAAGATCTGGACTTATATCAAAGTCAACTAAAAATCCTGCTGCATATGCATCAATACACTGAAGCATATGAATGCCAATTAAGCCTAAAAAGCTATAATCTCTGAGTCTGGTATATTCATTTTCTAAAGAAAATAACTGACTGTCTGTAAATACTGCATTGTACCGATCAATGGTAAGAGGATCATTGTCAAATCTTTGGTTTATGGCTTCTTTTAGCATTCCAACAGTTTTTTGATTTTGCCAAAAGACGAAACCAACTCCACCAATAGCACCCAAAGCAATAGGTGATTTCCAGATTTGCTTATTTAATATTTGACCTAGGCCAGGAATAAACGCTGAGGCGATAAAGGATTTCTGGGGCTGGGCTAGATATTTTTTACTATTTAGCCCTCGCACTTTTATTTGTGTTTCCGCACTGGATAAATCTAATCTCTCTGAAGAGACATCTTGTGCATTCAAATTCATGCCAAAAAAAATAAGGCATAACCGCATGATATGAATTTTAAAGATGCTTTCCATAATAATAGGTAAAAGTACCTTGTTTGATTAAAATACGTCTTTGTTAAATCTCAATAATTTTTTTTAATTTAACAGCTTCTGAGAAATAAAAATTCTTTATTAATTGATGTTCATGGATGTTGCTATTCAAACGTACTTTTGGACTCTAGATAATTTTTATTCTGAAGATTTAAAATTTCAAAACTGGTGAGAAAGGCTCTAATTTATTTCTCTTTTCAGATACTTGCCTTTAGTGCAATGTCCCAAGTTGACTTGGGACCTAAAGGTGTTTATTTTGAAATTGATTATTCCTCAAATATGATCTGGCTTGTCACTAATTTTGAGAGTCCTGATTGTATGGATTTAGCATTTGCTCACAAGGGAGCCGATTCAGCATTGCCAATTGTTTGTAAAAGTTACGTTGATGAAGCTCTTGTGATTTATCTAATAGACATTCCGTTAATCGAATTAGAAGGGGAGGGCGAGATACTTCAATTGTGTCCAAGGAAAAGAAACTTCGAGACAATCTTTGAATATGAATTTAGAAATGGACGATTTATAGTTAAATCGAGAGCCAGAGAGATGCCAAAAGAATTTGACTTTAAAAAAATAAAATCTCGAATAGCTAAGCTTAATAAACAAGGTGATGATTCGAAATTAGAAACAGAAAAAAAGTCGGCAGCTTTAGACTGGATAATTGCCTCTGTGACAACTGTTTTTGTAGGTGGCCTATGGGCTTTATTGCTATTTGCTCCATAATGGAATTTATCTGTGAAATTGGCAATCAGATATCATTTTTGTGGTGATAGTCAGATATGTTTTAATCAAGATTTAACAAGATTTAACAAGATTTCTATTCTTTCCTATTATTCATGGATTTTAATATTACTTTTGCGGCCTTGGTTCCGTAGCTCAGCTGGATAGAGCATCTGCCTTCTAAGCAGACGGTCGCGCGTTCGAATCGCGCCGGAATCACTTGTTCAAAGGAGCTGTATTGAAAATGCAGCTCCTTTTTCTTGAAAATTAATGATTTACAGTAAAATCTAATATTGCGTCTCCCCATTGCTCTAGGCCAAAATCCCATCTAAAGTAATGGCCACCTAAGGGGAGAATATGAGCTTGCTTAAACTCACCATTAATTGTATCTGGCTGATGCGCATCATAAAGTTCTTTGGCATTTTCAAAAGGTGCAATAAGATCATTAATTCCATGCATCCAAAGAAGACTCTTTTCATATTGTGAAATTCGTTCAACAAGGTCAAAATTATAATCGGTTACCAATGAGCTGGGTACCGAAATGCCGACTGCGTCTTGAAAAAATACATCAGCAGTAGTTTGCGGGGCTTCAATAATTAATTTCTCAATTTTAATGGAGCCCATTTGATCACCCGCTTCTTGACATCCTGGTAAGCTTCCTAGGCTTAGCCCATAGACGATAAGCCGATCTCCATCTAGTCCCTTAGAGTCCAAGAAATTAAGAGCGGCATGGAGATCTTGCCTCATGGTTTCTATACTTGTTGACTTGCCCTCTGAATTTCCAAAACCTCGATAATCTATCGCTAAAACCCCATATCGATGATGTCCTCCAATATTCGCTATTTGACGAATCGGATCCCAATATCCATTTAAAGAGCCCGAATTACCATGCAGATATAGAAAAACAGTATCTGCAGAAATCAAAGAAGTATCGCCGACATAAAGTGAAGAAATTATAGCAGCATCAATATCATTCTCTTCATCTGCCTGAGAAAGTAGAGGGATTTGAAAAATCTTATCAGCATCTACATAAAATTGATCTGAGCTATCTCCAGGAGGAAAATTATACTCCACCTTTTCTCCCTGAAGCAAAGCAGCATCAACATCACAGCTGATTTGCAAGTAACAGGTAAAAATTAAAACCAAAATAATCGAAATCTTTCTCATAACATTCGGTAGGCTATTGTGAAATACAGTCCTCTAGCGCCAATTCCTAAGAATGAAGGGACGTCCTGTTGAGGAATTATAAAGGTTCGGGTTGGATTAAGCCATTTTGCTTCTATTCCAAATTCTAAATACTTACCCAAGTATCTTACTCCGGTTTGTAAAGATGGATGTAACAATGAGCCTTTACCAAATTCTGTCAGACCATATGTAGGGTCAATCCATAAGTCACTTCCGAAATAAGGCATAAATCGTTTTAGCTTCCATGTACTCAAAATACCAATTTCAGGGTATACCCTTGTTGCAGCATCTCGAAAACTCATCATTGCGTTTAATCCTGTTTTTAAATTTACCTCTGGACTAAAACCCTTAGATTTTTTCAATCGTGTAACTAAGCCGGCATCTAATTGTAAGGATTGAAATCCCAAATTGACGATTTGAAGCCCCGAATAAAAGGATTTCTCTTTTGTGATTCCTTTTGCCATGTAAATACTCATCAAGGGAAGTCTCTCAGAGTTCACTTGCGGCCCTCCAATTGCACCTCCTAATCTCCATTCATTTAATTCTAATGGACTAACAACTCGTGATGCATTGCAACCACAACCCAGCAAAATGCCTAAAATTATTGGTATAACTGTTTTTATAATATAAATTTTCATCGAAATGTGTTATATCTCTTAGATGAAAACAGTTTGTGGATAAAAAGGTTTAAAGGGCATTCTTATGAGGGAGAGCTCTGCAATAATTTCAACCAGTGCTAAAGAGGGCTAAGGTCCCAAACCAATGGCAAAAAGAAATAAATCGTTAGGGTAAGAATAATTATAGAAATGATATTTAGCCAAATACCTTTTTGAATCATATCGGTCATTTTGATATATCCACTTCCAAAAACAAGAGCATTTGGAGCAGTGGCAACTGGCAGCATGAAAGCACATGAGGCTGCAACGGTGGCCGCTGCCAATAATAGGAATGGGTGAACATCCACAACTAATGCCAAAGTAGCTAAGACTGGTAAAAGGATTGCCGTTGTTGCAAGATTAGATGTGATTTCAGTCAAAAAGTTAACGGCAGTTACCGTTGCGAGAATTAATAAAAACAGATGTATTCCTTTAAGACTGCTCAGTTGATTACCAAGCCAAAAAGCTAAACCACTAGATTCAAATCCAATGGCCAAAGCAATTCCGCCTCCAAAAAGTATCAATATTCCCCAGGGTAATTTGACAGCGTCTTGCCAATTTAAAAGTGCTTTTCCTTTGTCTGTCGATGGAATAATAAATAAAGTTATTGCTGCAATAACAGCAATAATTGTATCATCGATAGCAGGGATGAGTTGCTTTAATAAGAATGATCTACAAATCCATGCTAAAGCCGTTGCGATAAATACGATCAAGACAAGTTTTTCCTCTCTTGACATGGCCCCTAACTCTTTTACTTGTCTGGTTATAATTTCTTTTCCTCCAGGCAATTTTAGGCCTTTTAAAGGAAAAGCAAACCTTCCTAAATAATACCAACAAACAAATAGCAAGACTATAGAGATAGGGAGGCCGAAAGAGAACCACTGAAAGAAAGTGATTTCTATCCCATAAAGCTCTTGAACAACCCCAGCGAAAATTAGATTTGGTGGAGTTCCTATTAAAGTCGCCATTCCTCCAATTGATGCACTGTAGGCAATCGATAACATAAGAGCTTTTCCAAAGTGAGAACTCCCAAGCTCTGACGATTTGCTCTTTAGCTGAGCAATTACGGCCATTCCAATTGGAAGCATCATAACTGTAGTAGCAGTATTGGAAATCCACATAGAGAGAAGGGCGGTGCTTAGCATAAAGCCCAGCATGATGTTGGTTAAGCTGGTACCAACGATTTTTAAAATATGTAATGCAATACGTTTATGAAGTTGCCATTTTTCAATAGCGATAGCCAAAATAAAACCACCTATAAAAAGAAAAATAAATTTATGTCCATAGGCCGCTCCTGTTTCTTTTAGGCTGAGAGCTCCAATTAATGGGAACAATATAATCGGAAGGAGGGCAGTAACTTCGATAGGAATGGCTTCGGTCACCCACCAGATTGCAATCCATGCAGTTGCCGCTAATACTCCATTTGCCGTTGGGCTTAAACCTTCGGGCTCGAAGAAAAAACGAATAAGTAAAAAGGATAGTGGCCCTAGCAAAAGGCCGATTCTTTTTTTATTTATCATTGCTTTATTACTGGATTAATTTCTTCAAATGTTTTATTAAAATTAAAATCTAAACATAAAATATTCTGATTTATAATGTGAAATATAATTAACAATGGGCTAAATGATACTCTTTGAAAGCAAGCATTCATTCACGTATTGAACTAAAAAAGCTCCGCACAGAGTGCAGAGCTTTTAGTCGGGAAGACAGGATTCGAACCTGCGACCCCCTGGTCCCAAACCAGGTGCGCTACCACCTGCGCCACTTCCCGGTGCCCAAAATCAGGTCAGCCACCTAATCTTGAGGGCGCGAAAATA
>CAJWXO010000024.1 GCA_913049755.1 uncultured Cryomorphaceae bacterium | reverse complement strand
GTCAACTCTTTCAAATCCTAGTTCAAATAAACTTTCATTTAAAAAATCTAGATCAATAAGATCTTTTACATTAATGTTTAATGTTTTGGATTTTAATGATTGTATTGTAATAACCTTTTCTGCTAGAGCTTCGGGATAAGTTATTACTACGCATGGTTTTTCGACATTTGATAGCCTTTCTAATGCTTCAGTGCGCAGGCCAATATTTATATTATTGACCTGTTCTTGGTCTGAATATGGCCTTTTGTATGAGTCTGGAAAAAAATAAACATCTTCTTGACTTAGTAATTTCTGCAGGTCATTATAAAAGTATGCAGCTTCTTCCTTATCCGAGCGAATAATAATTAAAGACTTTTTGGATTCTTGGTAAGTGCAAGCTGCGATTACAGAAGTCAGTGATCCTTTTAATCCAATTAGATGTATCGATTCACCTGGCTCACTATTAGTCCAGTTAGTATAGAATTCCCTAAATCGAGAATCTTTTAAATAGGATGGAATTAGATCTCTTACTCGCATTAAATCATCTCTCCACCAGGAATGATTCGGCCTCAAGGACCATTTCGGTGGAGCCTGCAAAGTAAGGCACTCGTTGGTGAAGTTCAGAAGGTTTTATGTCTAAAATTCTAATTTCTCCATTTGTGGCTCTCCCTCCAGCTTGTTCTATTATGAAAGCCAAAGGATTGCACTCGTATAGTAGCCTTAGCTTTCCATTAGGGCTCAATGTTCCGGTTGGATAAATATAGATTCCTCCTTTTAATATGTTTCGATGTAAATCACAGACCAGAGAGCCTATATAGCGACTGGTATATGGTCGGTTGGATTTTAAATCCAGTGTTTGGCAAAACTTTATATATTTCTTGACTCCTTCAGGGAAATGAACATAATTGCCTTCATTTATGGAATAGATATTTCCTTTCAAAGGAATTTTCATGTTTGGATGTGAGAGACAATAGGTTCCTATGCTGGGGTCTAGAGTAAACCCATTAACCCCATGACCGGTTGTGAAAACAATCATAGTACTCGACCCATAAACCACATATCCAGATGCTACTTGCGCATTTCCAGGTTGGAGGAAGTCTTCTAATTTAACTGGGGTTCCGGGCTTGCTAATTCTTCTGTAAATACTAAAAATAGTCCCTACAGATACATTTACATCAATGTTACTGCTTCCATCTAAGGGATCAATTAAAACAACATATTTGCTCGAGGAGTGAATGTTATCATCAAAACTGATGAAGTCGTCTAATTCTTCACTTGCCACGCCACATACTTCGCCCATGGATTTTAATGTCCTTATAAATGTATCATTTGCGAAAACATCTAATTTCATTTGGTTTTCACCCTGAATGTTTTCAGATCCAGCAAGTCCAAGAATATCCGCAAGACCGGCTTTATTTATTTCTCTATTTACAACTTTTGAAGCAAGACGAATAGATGATAAAAGCTGAGATAATTCCCCAGTGGCATATGGAAATTTCTCTTGATTTTCTATTAAAAATTCTCCTAGAGTTGATGGGCGATGATGTTTCATGAATATTATAATCAAGGGTTGGGTTAAAGATAGAGTATGCGTTATTACTTTAGCGGAATGAAGGATCAAATGGAAGATATTTCAATTCGTTGGGCAAAAAAATCAGATATTCCAGTAGTTTTTTCGCTAATCCAGGAGCTAGCAGTGTATGAGAAAGCACCGGATCAGGTCGAGATTACGATTGATCAATTGACAATGGATTGGGAGTTAAAAAAGTTCGTTTGTTTTCTCGCGGTATCAAATTCTTCAGATGAAATATTTGGCATGGCATTATGCTATGAAAGATACTCCACGTGGAAAGGATTGACTGCGCATCTTGAAGATTTAGTTGTAAGATCAAATTATAGAGGCAGAGGTATTGGCAGAAGATTAATGGAAGCAACTATCCAGTGGGCGAAATCAATAAATTCTCATAGGTTGCATTGGGAGGTTTTAGACTGGAATACTCCTGCTATTGATTTTTATGAATCCATTGGTTCAGAAATATTAAAAGATTGGTACCCATGCAGGCTTTCTGGTCAAGAATTAATCAATTATTCATATCAATATCCTCAATTCATTTATTCATAAATATGACTAACTGGTCCGTTTTTAAATTTGGTGGTAATTCTCTAAAGGATGTAAATTCCTTAAAAAAAGCTATTGAATTGGTCTCTAATTTTGGTAAGGATCCTCTGCTAATTGTTGTTTCAGCAATGGCGAAAACAACAAACTCATTAGAAGCTTATTTAGAAGCGAAAATAACTGGGGATAAGATTTTAGCAAAAAGCATACTAGATAAAGTAATGGATTTTCATTTTCAATTATCTGAATCGATGGGCCTATTGGATCAGACTCTTAAATTAGGGTTGGAAGGTGAATGGAATCGAATTCAAGTAGTTCCTTCGGATTTAACATATGATCAGCAATATGATGCTATTGTTTCTGCTGGTGAAATGGTGTCTTCAATTATATTACATGCTGCAATTCAAACAAAGCATCCCCAGTCTTCTTGGCTTGATTCTCGCCAAATTATCTCTACTAATAGTAACCACAGGAGAGCGGAGATAGATCTTTTAACAACGGAGCATAATATTCAGAATGATTTGAAAAATCAACAGGGTATTTGGATTACTCAGGGATTCATAGGTTCATCTATGGAAACTCAAGAATACACAACCTTAGGTCGTGAAGGGTCAGATTATTCTGCTGCAATATTTGCTTATGCTTTAAATGCTGGGGAATTGACGATTTGGAAGGACGTTCCTGGTGTGATGAGCGGTGATCCAAAGGTATTTGAAAATGTTAAGCTGTTGGAAGAGGTTCCATATGAAGAGGCAATCGAATTGGCATTTTTTGGGGCTTCTGTCATTCACCCAAAGACTATCCAGCCGCTTCAAAGTCGTGATATAGTTTTACACGTTAGGTCTTTTTTAAAAAATGAGTCTAAGGCTACGAAAATTGCAAACTTCAAAGATCTTAAGCCGATAGTTCCGTGCCTAATCAAGAAGGCAAACCAGGTCATGTTATCGATACGGACAAAAGATTTAAGTTTTTTGTCAGAGGGTCAACTTAGCCGAATCTATAATATTTTTTCTGATATTGGGCTTGTTGTAAACCTAACCCAGCACAGTGCAGTAAGCGCTATTTTCAGTGTTTCGAATGATCATATAGTTTTGCCGCTGGTATTATTGAAGCTTCAGGAATATGAAGTTAAAATTGAAAACAATTTAGCTCTTTACACTGTCAGATATTCAGATGAGATATCAAGAAAATGGTTGGACTTGAAAGGTATACCTAAAATGGAGCAAAGAAGTTTAAATCTAGATCAAGTTCTTTTGAACGATTAGTTTTAAATCTTAAAACTATAGAGACTACCAGGTGTAGATGGAATAATTAATTCCAAATCTTAGTCCGAGTAAAATATCTGGGCTAGTGTCATCCGCGAGATGAAATCCCTCAAGGCGATCTCCAGGAACTTGATAGTTATAAATTTCCGCATTACTTGTCCAGTGCTCATTATGACGAATTTTAAGTCCAATTCCACCACCGAATGTTCCGGATATATTTGTTCCTGGGTCAAAAATACAGGTTGTAGGATAAATGACATCTGTCATGTATTTACTTTGACTAAACAAGACCCCACCCATTGCGAAAACATAGGGCGTCACAGGATTTCTTTTCCAATATTTTCCGAAAGGTAAAATGTTATATGTGACCCGAACGCCTGAATTAAAAAATGAGCTGCGCACCAGAACTCCCATGTAATTATCCTTGTTGTGGTTGGCATTATCCGCGAATAATTTCCCGTAATCAAGTTCTAGTCCAACCCCCCATTTTGGTCCCGCGTAAAAACTAAATTCTCCACCAAAACTATTTCTTGCTTCTTGTAGTAAAGCATTAGCATCACTTGAGGCTAATTCTCCTATGTGATTTGAAGAACCTATGTGCAGGTTTAAATTAATTGATTGTAATGATCGCTGTCCAAAGGAAGCGATACTGGTTATCGCAAAAAGAAAAATTATGATACGTTGCATTTTGCTAAAGTATTCAATTCTTGATTGAATTTTTGAATTAATCGCTTTAATCCTTCATCACTAGTGAAAAAAAAAGTTATTGTTATTCGTTAAGAATTATGCTTTTTAAAAGAGGTTGCCGACGAGAAATAATATGACAATAATTATTAACTCCATAGCTAGAATATCCTTTAAATATCTTAGACTTTTTTTTGTGGATCGTTTTCGCATTTAATTTCGTTTTCTAACGCAAAGTTAACAAAAAATTTACATTAAGATAACATTTTTAAAATTTGATCAAAAAGGATCTCCCCCATTTTCGGAAATGATTGCTCACTCCAACCTGCAATATGGGGTGTTATCAATACTCTGGGGTGTTTAATAAGGGCCTTACGATCATTTAATAGAATCTCTGATAAATTCAAAGATTTCGGTTCAATATCGAGTACATCTAATCCTAGACCTTTCAATTCATCTTTTTTTATAAAATTGAAGGCATCCTCTGTGTTCAATATTTTTCCTCGACTAGTATTTAGTAGGATTTTTAGTTTTTTACATTTTTCTAGAAAAGAGGCATCAATAAAATTCAAATTCTCATTTGTAAAAGGCAAGTGCACACTTATAATATCAGATTTAGCTTGTAATGTTTTAAGATCAACCTCATCTACATGTTCTCGTGCAAAATCATGAATATATTTATCATGAGCAAGTATTTTGACATCCATAGATCGTATTTTTGATGCAAAAGCTGAACCCATTGGGCCAAACCCAATTATTCCAACTGTGCTGCCTTTAATTTCCCAACCAATATTCTCTTTTCTTTGCCATTTCCCTGATTGAATTTCCTGGTTCGAAGAGGAAATACGATGAGCTAAGTTTAAGAGTAAGCCTAAGGTGTGTTCTGCTAAGGAATTTGCATTCCCCTGAGAAGCGCTAAAACAAGCTACGCCTTGTTTCCTTGCAAAATTGATATCGATATTTTCAAGACCCGAGCCTAAGCGTCCAATCCACTTTAAATTCACAGCCTTTTTGATAATTTCATCACTAAGAGTCACTCTGCTTCGTAATAGAATACCTTGCGCTCTTTCGATATTTATATCAAGATCAGCTATATCATCATTGTATTTCCTGTCAATTTGGAAACCAACGCGAGTAAGGTTTTCTTCTAGCTTTGAATCAGTTGCATCGAGTGCAAGAACCCAACCTCGGTTCATAATTACAGTAACGCGTTCGCAATAGCGAAATAAATACTTAGTCCCAGCACGTCATTAGTTGTAGTAATAAACGGTCCAGTTGCTAAAGCAGGATCAATGTTATAACGATTCAAAACCCATGGAATCGCTGTTCCGAAAAGGCTTGCAAACAATACTACTGCAAGCAAGGAAGAACCAACTGCAATAGCGAAAAGAAAACCCTGGCCCATTGCCCAACTATATGTAACAATTACCATAGCGCATATCAGTCCATTGAACAGACCTACACCTAATTCTCTAGCCAGACGTTTCCATATATTTTTTTGAAGAGTTGAATTAGCAATAGCTTGAACAACAATAGCAGATGATTGTACACCTACGTTACCGCCCATTGCTGCAATTAGTGGGATGAAAAATACAATTTGCGGGATCAAAGTAATCTCAGATTCATTTCCAGAAATCACAGTTGATGTCAATACTCCTCCCAATAGGCCTATTAATAGCCATGGTAAACGAGCTTTTGTTGTCTGAAAAAGCCCATCTTCATTGCTAACTTCATCGCTAAGACCAGACATTAATTGATAATTACTGTCGGCTTCTTCTTGAATGATATCCACAACGTCATCCAGAGTTATTCTTCCGAGTAATCTCCCAATTTCATCAATGACAGGAACGACAAACAGGTCATACTTTTTCATCATTCTGGTTATTTCAGCATCTTCAGTTGTTGAAGTGACGGAGCGTATGCTCTTTTCAAAAATTTCTGAAATTTCAGTTTTTGTAGGTGTTGTGAGAAGCTTTTTTAATGAGAGAGAACCTAGCAGTATATCATTATTGTCAACAACGTAAACTGCATGAACTACATCAATTTCTTCAGCTTGGCGACGCATTTCTCTTACACACCTTAAAACAGTCCAATTTTTATTGACTTTGACAAGTTCTGTTGCCATTAGTGCTCCAGCTGTACCCTCAGCATGAGTGAGAAGGTCAGCTAAATCTTTCGCAAATTCAAGGTCTTCAATATTACCGAGTACATCATGTTTTTTTTCTTCTGACAATTCTGAAATAATGTCCACTGCGTCATCAGTATTCATGTTATCCGAAACAAGTTGGGCAATTTCTGAACCACTTAGTGTTTCTAATATTTCTGCACGAATATCTTCATCCAAGTAAATTAATATTCCTGAAAGAATTTCTCTTGGTAAAGCATCTAAAAGTTGAAGAACTTCTTCAATGTTGAAATATGTTAAAATTTCTGCGATATCAGCAGCATGAAGTTCTACTAATAATTCTTTAAGGCCAGAATCATGAGATTCTAGCATCTGCCTTAAGGACTTTATGTAGTCTTCTGTGACTTTAAATGACATTATTAAAACTTTGCGCCAAGGAAATAAATTGGTCAACACTTAATTGCTCAGCTCTTTGCCCGGAAACCGTATCTAAAACCTTGTTATTTACAAAATTAAGGGATTTTAAGGCGTTTCGGAGAGTTTTTCTTCTTTGGTTAAATGCGGTTTTCACAATGAGCTTGAGAGTATCATAATTAATATTCGGGGGTATGGACTTTTTTTTCAATTTAATTACTCCACTTTGGACGCGAGGTGGGGGATTAAAAGACTCTGGCCCAACGGAGAATAGATATTCTACGTCATAATACGCTTGTGTAAGGACACTGGTTATTCCATAATTTTTATTCCCAGGCCCACTAGCTATTCTTAACCCAACTTCTTTTTGAAACATACCAACCATTTCAGGTATCTGAGATCTTCTCGAAAGCATCCAGAACAATATTTGAGTAGAAATATTGTAGGGGTAATTACCAATTAACGCAAACTTATTCTCTTTAAATATTTGAGGCTCATTCCATTTTAAAAGGTCCTCATTATACAATCTGTTAGAAATCTCAGGAAATTTGGATTGGAGCACAGGAATACTCTCACTGTCTAATTCAATAGCATGTAACTCTGCTGACTTCTTTATAAGAAATTGCGTTAGGACTCCCGTTCCTGGTCCAACTTCTAATATTTTGTCATAATCACAAAGGCTGAGTGAGTTGGCAATTTTTTCTGCAATTTCTATATCCACAAGAAAATGCTGCCCAAGTTTCTTTTTTGCTCGAATCTCAGTTTTCAAGACCTGCTCTTTTCAAAAGTGCACTGACCTTTGGCTCTCGGCCCATAAATTTTTTAAATAAATCAGAAGGCTCAATGACTCCGCCAGAAGTAAGGATTTTCTTAAAATCTTTTGCGACGAGCGCTTCATTACTCTCATCGATAAATCGACTAAAAGCGTCTGCATCTAAAACTTCAGACCATTTGTAGGAGTAGTATCCTGCAGAATATCCTCCTGCGAAAATATGCGAAAAGGCTGGAGATATAGTTGCTTCAGGTTCGTAATTCAATAGCTCTAAGTCAGCTAGAATATTCTTCTCAAGCTCAATATGATTTTCAATTTTCTCTTTCGGGTCATGCCAGGCTAAATCAAGAAGACCCAATCCTATCTGTCTAATTGTTGCCATTCCTTCTAGAAATTTTTGACTCTTTTTGATATTTGAAATTATAGATTTAGGCATGCTTTCACCTGTTTTATGATGCTTTGCCCATTTTGACAATTCTTCGGGCTGAAAGCACCAGTTCTCCATAAATTGAGATGGTAGTTCCACAAAGTCCCAGGCGACGGAAGTGCCTGTTAGGCTTGCATATTTACCTTCCCCTAGCATGCCATGTAAACCGTGCCCAAATTCATGAAAAAGAGTTAGTACTTCGTTGAAAGTCAAGAGGGGAGGTTGCCCATTTGACGCAGTACTGAAATTACAAACTAAACTAACAACTGGATAAACTCGTCTACCATTACGATCAAATGATTTACGATAGCTAGTCATCCATGCCCCATTTCGCTTTCCTTTTCTGGGATGCCAATCAGTCAGTAAGTGTGAGACCCAATTTCCATCAGAATTAGTAACATTATAAACTTCAACTTCTGAGTTGTATCCCTCCTGTTTTGAATTGTCAAATTCTAAACCATAGAGCCTTTTTGCTATTGAGAATGCCCAATTTAAAACTTCATTTAATGGGAAATAAGGCTTAGTAATTTCATCATTATAATTCAGTTTTTCTTTTTTAAATTTTTCTGATATAAAGGCGATATCCCATTTTTTAATTTCTTTAAAACCTAAAATATTTTTACCAAATTCCCTTAGTTCAAGGATTTCTCTCTTTGCTGCGGGAAGGGCATTAATTTTTAAAGATTGAAGGAAGTCATAAACAGTTTTGGGGTCTTTTGCCATACGCTCTTCAAGAATAAAATGGGCATGGCTAGGGAAGCCAAGAAGTTTTGCTCTCTTTTGACGTAGTTCTGATATTTCTAATATTAGTTTTCCGTTGTCATTTGAGTCCCCTCGTGAAGCACGTTGATTATAAGCTCTCCAGAATTCTTTTCGGAGTGTTCTGTCTTTAGAATAGGTCATAAACCCTATATATATGGGAGCGTCTAGAGTTAAACAATAAGCATTTAGATTCCTCTGTTGCCCAGCTGTTTTGAGCATGCTTTTAATTCCATCTGGTAGGTCGCTAATATCTTTTTCTTTTAATATTCGAAACCAATTTTCAGTGTCCTTTAAAACATTTTCCGAAAATTCAAGGCTTGCTGAGGAAAGTCTCTCGTCAATGGATCTCAGCGATGATTGATTTTTTTTATCCAGTAAAGCTCCATTTCTAGAAAAATTCTTAAAATATTTTGACAGGAGCATCAAATCTTCACTATCCAATTCCTGCCGATTATCATGGATAATTGCTATTCGGTCAAATAATTTTTCATTGGTTAAAATATCATTACTCAGAGCAGATAATACTGGAGATATTGATCTAGTTGCCTCCTGAATTTTCTCATTGGTACATGCGGAATTAAAGTTGAAAAGTAATTCCGTCAATTTTTGAAGGAGCTCATCAGATTCTTCAAGGGGAACAATGGTATTTTCAAAACTTGGAATTTCTTGATTAGTTATTATTGAATTGATTCTTTTTTTGACCATTTCAATTTCATCTAAAATGCTGAATTCAATATTATCGGTACTTGGGATATTTAAATCAAAGCCATGAACATATGATTGCAAATATTGAAATGATGCATTTAACTTTCCGTTTTTAGTTTGTGTTGCATTTTCTAGAATATCATCGGAATCATTATCAAATAAAGAAGGGAGAACATGGTCAATAAACATCTCTCCAAACCCATAAGTTGCATCTAATGGGATAGCGCTGGGAAGATTATCCACTGCAAGTACTCCAATACTTTTATCATGACCAAATTCAACTTCTTTACCGTTTAAAACTGAATAAAATGGATCATGAAGAGTACTAGATCTTAATGTTGTCGCAATTGGACCAGCGATATCGCAACTAATGTCACCGACAAATGATATTCGAAAGTCAGAATTAGAAATATCTTCTAAATTGAAAAAATCGGGACTGCCTTCTTTCCAAAAATGGCAGGGGACAAAAAGATCTGAACTATTAGCGAACGGTAAAAATCCATTTTTATAAAGTTCAGGGTTTTTATAAAATTCAACTTGATCGTATGATTCATCCGAAGATCGTTTTACATAGTCTGATGTTTTAAGAATAGTAAACCTTGGTTCCTTTGAGTTAGTATCTAAATATTCTAAAGAACTACACTTTTTGATTGCGGCAGCTTGAAATATTTCTTCAGCCCCTTTAGATACATTACCCGTTCCAGTAATAACTGACTGGAAGTAATCAGGTAATCTAACCTTATTTAATTCATCCTTAATTTTATCTAATGTCAATAGTTTTTTTGCAGATTCTAAAGAATAGCGGCCAGTCATTAAACCAAATCCTCGAAGACTTTCGTAGGCGCCTACAAGACCTGCATAATATCCAAATCCAATAAGTCTTTTTTTATTTTTCTTTAGTAATTCCCAATCGATTAAACGGATTTTTTTATCTAAACAAGCCTTTAATAAATTTCTATTATACGATTGTTCCTTGTAAGTGTGCGAGAAGAAAAAATAAGTTTTTTCTGGAATCAAATCTTTAACGGGGACTTCTTTTACACCTAATAAAATATTGCATTGATTTAAATCAGAACTTATTATGCAACCTGATTTTTTATAATCTAAATCTGGAAAAACTCTTACGTCACTTGGTTGGACTATTATCTTGAGGTTTTTGTTTGCTGAAAGCAAATTCGTACACTGTTGGGGTGTTAAAACTGCTCTCCTATCAGGAGGTGTTTTTCCTTCTTTTATTAGTCCAATAATCATTTGGTAAAAATACAACCAACATATTCATGAACTGTGCAATTAAAATAGTGTTTCTGACTTAATTGTTTCTGGAGTAGTCCGTTTGGTCTTTAAGCTTTTCCATACTCCATTCCCAATAAGAGATGGGGATAGCGTCACTATGAAGATTATTTGCTTCAATTGTAGCATTTCTTATTTGACTCGCCCAAAAATTAATGAGACTGTTTACCTGAGTTTGAGAAAAAATCCCATTTTCAAATTGACTTTCAATTTGGCCATATAGAGGACCTCCATAGGACACCCAACCTGCAACTAATTTATCACATGCGGCAGATTTTTGGTCCAATAACCCATATTTAAAGGGGTAGCAATTATTCGATGTAATTCCCCAATCATCTTTTAGATTGGTAACAGTGTGTTCATTGGTGATTGAGTTCATAAATGCTAGATCTAAATCCCAAGGAATGAGATGTAATTTCTTATTTGTTGGTTCTTCATACCAATAAAAATTGTGAGGCGCACAGTCTGCTCCAAAACAATACCAATGAAAGACTCCATCATCATGCCTGATCATTCTATCAATTACAGCATAAGAAATTATTTCATCCCTATCCATATGATCACTGATGATAGGAATTATTTGATTGCTAGATGCATTGGCGATTTGTTTGCCAAATTCTTTTATTGTTTGTACAGAAGGATTTTCATCTTCGTTTGTTTTTAATGCATCGATATATTCTGATGAGCTTTTTGCTGTTCCGTTGCTATTCAAGGGCCATATTTCTTTGTAAATATTTCCGCCTTTATCATCAAAATTATATTTAGCGAATTGCCCATCTATTTGCTCAGTTAATGCAAATAAGCCCACATAAACATCATTGATTATAAGACGCGCGTGGACGGATCGGGGGGCAGGAATACCTGCAGCTCTATACAGCCAGTAACCCAATCTTTCATGCATTTGAGAGGGGTCATGATTCATTGAATGAAATTGCAGTTTTTTGAGTTTAAAAAATTTACGAGAAGATTCTTTATAATTTATTTTGATCTTCATCGATAGCTTTGTGCAAGTTTTAAAGCCAGGACCGTTTCCGGAAGTGCATCCCCACCACGCGCCATTGGAGCCCTTGTATCTTATCCCCACCGACTCTAATGTATCTCCTTGAAAGATTAGTTTGCCCTCTGTATAGATTTCAGCACTAGGCTCAGAATCAAGAAATGCTAGTGAAGAATCAGATAAATCAAGCTCAAAAGTATGAAGGCTATTTTGGTCAAAAATATAATCAGAACTTTTTACCAAATAATTTGGAGGAGAGTTAGTATCTATTGGATTACTCGGATCACCTTGATTATCAGGGATAATATCAGGCTGGCAAGAACAAAGAATGATAATAGTAAAAAATGTAAAATACCGCATTTATGTTTCGCACAATTATTTTAACAAAGTTAACTTGCATGATGTTATTGTCAATTACAAATCTTAAAGCGATACTATGAAAAAAATAATGCTTCTGGGATCAGGAGAGTTAGGTAAGGAAGTTATTATTTCATTGCAACGCTATGGTATGTTTACAATTGCTTGTGATAATTATATAAATGCCCCGGCAATGCAGGTCTCTGATGCTTTTGAAGTATTTGATATGTTGGATGCAAAATCACTTGACGCCGCAATTGTTAAGCATAAGCCAGATATTATTGTTCCTGAAGTAGAAAGCATAAGAACGGATCGTTTATACGATTATGAGGCGGAAGGGTTTCACATAGTCCCGAGTGCAAGGGCAGCGAACTTCACTATGAACCGTAAACTCATTCGCGATTTAGCGGCAAAAGAATTGGGTATTAAAACGGCGCCATATGAATATGCATCCTCACGAATTGCATTTGAATCAGCCATAGAAAAAATAGGGTTTCCCTGCATTGTAAAGCCATTAATGAGCTCTTCTGGAAAGGGGCAGTCTATTTTGAAATCTATGGATCAGGTTAGTGAAGCTTGGGATTATGCGATGAATGGGAGCAGGGGAGACCTTAAGGAGGTAATTATTGAGGGTTTTATAAATTTTCACACGGAGATAACATTACTCACAGTCACTCAAAATAACGGAACAACCTTGTTTTGCTCACCTATTGGCCACAGGCAGGAAAGAGGTGATTATCAAGAAAGCTGGCAACCATCAATAATTTCTGAAAATGACCTTATCGATGCTCAAGAAATGGCAAAAAAAATAACAGAGTCTCTTGGGGGAGCTGGTATTTGGGGTATTGAATTCTTTCTAACTGAAGATGGAGTTATATTTTCAGAGCTATCTCCTAGGCCTCATGATACGGGAATGGTAACGCTTGCAGGTACGCAAAACCTTAATCAATTTGAACTCCATGCAAGAGCATTTTTAGGATACCCTATTCCAAATATTACTAATTTAAGAGCAGGTGTGTCTTCAGTAATTCTTGCATCTGACGAAGGAAATAGCGAACCTAAATATATCGGTCTAGATGAGGCATTAAATCAGGCAAATACGGAATTAAGAATATTTGGTAAACCATCTACTCGAGAATATAGAAGAATGGGGGTAGTTTTAGTGAATGATGTTCTTGACAGTGAAATGGAGTTATTGAGAAAAAAAGCGAATGACATTTCTGAATCGATAGTTATTATCAGTCAAAATAAGGTCTAATCTGAAGACCAAATTTTTAAAATGTAACGTTTGCGTATCAATTGAAAAAATGATAAGTTTGCGTTACACTTAAAATAATGATTTATGACCGAAATAGCTCAATTGATAGTTCCAATTGCTGGCATTCTTCTCCCTGTTTTAATGCTTTTAGTATTTTTTCACTATTCTAATTCTAGCAACAAGGATAAATACAATGCTATAATTGCAGTTTCGAAAAATATAAAAGATGCTGAACAAGTCAAAGAGTTGGTTGAAAGTCTAGTAGAAACAAAAAAAACAAAAACAAGTACAGACCTTAGAAGAACAGGTTTAGTGAGCATTTTTGCAGGGATTGGGTTATGTGCTTTAGATATTTTTGGCCTGAATACAGATATTGTTTTAGGTTTGGGTCTACTTGTAATGTTCATTGGCATTGGCCAGATGTTTTCCGGATATGTTTATCCTAATCAACCATCTGAAATAAATACGGCTGTTGAAGATTACGAAAAGAAATAACTTTGAGCAATAACCATAAGTACCTTTTAAATAATCTTGCGGATATTAGAAAGTCTGAGGGTTTTACGCAACAAAAACTTTCAGAAAGAGCAGAGGTTTCAAGAAAGAGTATAAATGCCATTGAGAATGGAATTTATGTGCCCTCGACAGTTCTATCTTTGAAAATTGCAGAAACTCTGAATTGCAAAGTTGAAGACTTATTTAAATTGCCGAAATAGTGCAAGCTTTTAAAAAAATTACTTTTTCAGGTATAATACTTATTCTTTTTGGGACTTCCTTAATAGCTCAATCTACAAATAACACGAAAAACAATGTTATCCAACTTGAACAAGCATTGGTTACAGCTG
>CAJWXO010000023.1 GCA_913049755.1 uncultured Cryomorphaceae bacterium | reverse complement strand
AAATATCAGTAATAACATACAAGCCAGCAGCTACGGCTGTAATTGGCAATGCTGTGAGCTGTTTTGGAGGATTAGACGGAGAGTTAAGCGGTTCTGGAAGTGCAGGCCTAACACCATATAATTTTGCTTGGAGGAATTCAGCTGGCGCCCTTGTTGGAAGTCAAGCGTATATTGCTGGATTGGGTACGGATAATTATGTCTTACGAGTTTCTGATGCACGTGGTTGTGCTGATAGTACTGGAATAACTCTCTCTGAACCTACGGCCTTAACTATATCTCATACTAAGCAAGACCCTCAATGTTATGGAGATAATGGTTCAATTACTATTACCTCAACGGGCGGTACTCCTCCTTATAATTACTCATTTGATAATGGTGTAGCATTTCAAACATCAAATACAAAATCATTGCCATTTGGTCAATATCGCTTGAAAGTGAGAGATGCAAATGGTTGCGAAATTACTGATCCTTCAAATCCAGTTCAACTAAGTCAGACTACTGCTATTGCCGCTACACTCACCGAAGTTCCAGTATCCTGTAAGGATGGTTCTGACGGGAAGGTTATTGCTGTAGCTTCTGGTGGATCTCCAGGAGTAGGAGGATATCAATATCAGTGGAACGATCAAAACCTTCAGGCGAATGATACGGCAAGCGGATTGGAAGATGGTTTTTATACAGTAGCTATTTCTGATGAATTTGGTTGTCAGCGGTCTTTTGGAATGACTCTCACAGAGCCTGATGCTGCAATAGTCACTTCAATAACCTCTAATAATTTAGAATGCTTTGAGTCTGGAGATGGATTGATTGATATTATTGCTCAGGGGGGAAATACTCTTACATATAGTATTGATAATGGCGTCACGTATAATGCTAATTCGTTATTCACGGAATTGGATGCTGGTTCCTATGTGGTAGCTGCGTTAGACTCCAAAGGGTGTAATGTGACATATCAAGCGATCCGCCAGATCACTTTAACTGAACCTAATCGTATTGAGGTCCAGAGTATTTCTGTAGATTCTGCTTCATGTCATGGTTATAATGATGCACAGGTTCAAATTTTCGCTACCGGTGGAACGCAGAAGAAGTATTCAATAAATGGAGGTACAATATTTAATTCTACAGGAATATTCTCCAATCTAACTGAGGGATACTATAATTCAGTAGTTACGGATTCGAATAACTGTCCTGCAACATACGACCCAGGAGTGGCATCTTCAGGCTCAATTGGCGCACCGGATGTTCTAAATATGAGCGGAGTCACTAAAACTGATTTGAGCTGTAAAAATTCTGGTGACGGATCAATTACCATAACAGCTTCAGGCGGCACAAATAGAAAATATAGCCTAGATGGAGGTCTAAATTACCAGAGCTCACCTGTCTTTAATGGGCTAAATGCAGGAAGCTATACAATTACACTTTCCGACATAAATAGTTGTCCCCCAACTTACGCGACGTCAAGAGTTGTTATTATTTCGGAACCTGATGAAGTTGTTGTGTCTAGTGTTGTTAATATTGAGCCTTCCTGTAATGGATCAAATGATGGAAGCATAACTATTAATGCTTCAGGCGGTAATGTTCTTTCTTACAGCATTAACAATGGTCAGAATTATCAATCTGCGGGTTATTTCCCAACGCTGTCAGCTGGAAATTATCAGATTGTTGTTTCTGACTCTAAATCTTGCCAGCCCAATTATAATAATCTTACTAGCAGATCAATCTTACTCACTGAGCCAGATTCTGCAATTGTTCAAGATATAATTGTTGAAGTAGTATCATGCAATGATGCTGCAGATGGCGTAATAGATATCATCGCCGGTGGTGGAAATCAATTGGAATATAGTATTACTAATGGCGCTATATATACAAATACTTCAATGTTCATAGGTCTTGATGAGGGGCAATATCAGACAAAGGTTAGAGATTCTAAGAATTGTCAAATCACTTATATCCCGAATAGAATAGTAATAATTACCGAACCGGATTCTTTATATATTGACTCTATTAATTCAGATAATGTCACATGTAAAGACTTTGGTAATGGAATTATAGAGGTGTATGCATCTGGTGGAAATGCTCCTATTCAATATTCGATTGACAAAACGAAGTCATCAACTTATGTTCAAACAAATTTATTTGATCCACTTGACCCTGGCGTATATCAAGTAGGAATTCGAGATGGAAATTCCTGCCCATCTTATAGTATCGGAAATACTACGATGACACTTACAGAACCAGATTCTTTGACCGTTAATTCATATCAAAAAAAGGTTGTTACCTGTTATAATTTTAATGATGGAGTTGTTCAACTTAATGTCACTGGAGGAAATGCTCCAATTTCATATGAACTAATTGGAGACACAATAAGTTTGACCCAAAGTCAGCAGATATTTACCGGCTTGGCAGCTAGCACATATGTGATTAATGTCATAGATTCTTTCTCTTGCCCGGTAAGGTTTGCAAATGGAATAAGTCAAGCTGTTAAAATTGATGAGCCCGATCCAATAGTTGTTCGTGAGATTAATCCAACAAATATTACATGTAATAATTTCAATGACGGAGAAATTGAAATACTTGCAACAGGAGGAAATGCTCCATTAGATTTTTCTATAGACTTAGGAACAAATTATTTCTTAACGAATGACTTTAACAATCTTATTGCAGGGATCTATAATATTAATGTTACAGATTCAAATAACTGTCCTATCGTTCAGACATCTCAATCTGTGGATTCTATGAGTACCATAATAATTAACCCGCTTCCAATCCAGGCGTCAAGTGCGGTGACCAATAACCTTTGTCAAGGGGATGAATTAGGCGCCATTAATATGGCGATCACTGGAGGTACTGTCGACACAATTACCGACTATATTGTTACTTGGACAGATGTAAACAATAATATTGTTGGTTTTGGAATTCCAATTGACTCATTGGCAGCAGGAACTTATATTTCAACAATTGAGGATAATAATTTATGCTTAACATCAATATCAACAAAAATCACTCATCCCGATTCTTTGATTGTGAGTTCAATTGTTTATCAGGATTTGACATGTTACAGATCAATTGACGGTGAAATTAATATTGCTGCATATGGAGGAGTAGGACCGCTGTATTCGATTGACTCGGGTCAAACATATACCTCGACTGGTGCATTTACGGGGCTAGATACAGGCCTCTATTATGTAAGTATCACAGATGTGAATTCATGCACTTCATATCCTTCAGGAATTACTCAAATTGAGCTGACTCAGCCTGATTCATTCTATGTGGATGTAGTTACTGTAGAGGATGTGGGTTGCTTTGGAGAAAATACAGGCACAATAGAAATCACGGCAAGTGGAGGTAATTTACTGTCGTATTCAATTAATGGAGGAATCACACTGGCTGATTCTGCTTATTTCGATAGCTTATATGCGGGGACTTATATCGTTCAGGTAGTAGATTCCGCGGGCTGTCAGGGCACAAACTCTAGTAATAATTCTGTAAATGTTCTTGAGCCACCGCTACTTCAAGCATCTGCTACTACCATCGTTGGGGTCAAATGCGAACTAGACACAAATGGCCAAGCGACGATAACCCCAACTGGAGGAGTTGCTCCGTATCAAATAATTTGGGAATCCTATGATTCAACTTTTAGTGTTACAGGGCTCAATGGTTTTGAACATATTTATACTGTGGCTGACTCAAACTTCTGTTTATATGAAGGACTAGTAAAAATACCAACTACGGATGCAGATTGTGACTCGATACCTGATGCAACTGATGGAATTAACGAGGATACTGATAATGATGGGATAATGAATTACCGAGATACAGATTCAGACGGAGATCAGCTACCTGACTATTTAGAAATTGACGCTAATAGGGACGGTAGACCTGCTTATGGAGAAACAAACCGAGATAAGTATGACAATTGTGACTCAGCTGATGAAGCGGGTTTAGGATTACTAATCCCGAACTTTTTAGATCCCGAAGCTTGTGATACAGTTTTATACATCCCAGGTGTATTTACTCCTAATGGTGATGGTAAAAATGATAAGCTCGTCTTCCCTGGAATAAAATCCTATAACATGTCTACTTTGACAGTATTCAATAGAAACGGGGAAATAGTTTTCCAGAAGTCCCCTTATGATAATAGTTTTGATGGAACATCATCAAGAACAGTATTCTTGAATAATAATCGTGATAATTATCTTCCAACTGGAACATATTTTTATACACTGATAATTGATGATCTTTTGACAGAATTCCCAGATCAGGCTCGAATGCAGGGTTATATATATATTCAGAGATGAAGAAGTCGGCCTTAAATATTTTAATATTAATTTTTCTGGTAATTCAGAAAGGCCTTTTTGCGCAGGAGAATCCTGCTCAAAGCTCATATGCATTCAATCCTTTAATTTTATCACCCTCATTTGCTGGGTTAAATACAGGAACTCTTTCCTTTCTTCAAGATTTTCAGTTTATGGGAATAAAAGGAGCTCCAAAAACTACTATAACTACTTTTGATTATGGTTTAGTCGATTTAAATTTGGGCTTGGCATTGGATATATCGAATGATAAAATTGGTCCAATATCAAATTCGATTGTTAGATTGAGTACTGCATATCATCTAAAAGTTGGAAGAGGAGAAACTTTTTCCTTCGGGATGCGTCATAATTTTTTTAATATTAATGTAGATCTTGCAGGTGAACGTAGAATTGATCAAGACGATATAACTGTTAATGAGAATACAATTTCAGCATTCAATTATAACCTGGATCTTTCGGGATTATATTATTCGAGAAAAACTTATGTGGGCGCAACAATTTTAAATACAATTAGAGGGCGATTCTTGGATAGTAATTGGACGGCAAGAAGTTTTAATGTGTTTTTAGGATCGGAATATCAATATTCTCGTAATATTAGGTTTGCATATAGCGGTGCATTAATTGTTGAAGAGGGGTCTCCAAATACATTTAATCTTTATGGTCAGTATTTTATTACTCCAAATTTGAGAGTTGGAATTCACAGTCACGCCAGGCTTATTGGCTTTAATACGATTTTTGAAGCAAAGGGATTTAGAATATTTTACAAGTACTCGTATCCCAGAATTAAAGGGTTTCGCAGTTATTCCAATTCAGTAGGTTTATCTTTTGACTTTATTAATGAACAAACAAAAATTGAAACACCTATATTTTTCCTTAATTAGCACGCTTTTGGTGTTCATGAATTCTGAGGTCACTTATGGCCAAGAATTTCCTGACTACTTGCGCTCAAACTATGTATCTACAGCCCTAATAGATACTAAAGGTGATGATTTTGGTCTTGCTCCAATGACTAAAGGTTATTTTGTTTTTTGTTCCAATGGAAGAACTGGATTGGGAAGAATTTTACGTGAACCAAAAATCGATTTGTTCTTATATGATTTAAAGAAAAATGAGATCTCTCTTTTTGACAAGTCAGGATTATGTGACCTTGATGATCATAGAAATAATATTGGTTCGGTAAGCTTCACATCAGATTTAAAAACATTATTTATTAGTCGTAATAGGTTTCAAAAAAATTACAACGGTATTGTTCCTTTTGAATTGATGCAAGTAGATATCTTAGAAGAAACTTCAGAATGTAGCACGTTACCATTTGTGAATCCAGATTATAGTTATCAGCAACCATTTTTTGATAGCAGGCAAAGTGTTTTGTATTACATTTCAAATGTTCCTGGAGGAAAAGGAGGATTTGATGTTTATGCTGCTAAGAGATATGCTGACCATACATGGAGTCTTCCGGTTAATGTCGAAAGTGTCAATACTAGTGAGGATGAACTTTTCCCAACTACCGATTTTGATGGAAACATGTTTTTTTCTCGCCGCACAGAAAATATGGGCTTGGATATATTTTGTTTGATCAAAGAAACAACCTTTCCCGAAAGACTTCCAGGCCCGTTCAATACTGAGGGTGATGACTTTAACTTTGTTGTTATAGATTCTAAAAACATTGTAATGTCTAGAGTTACAAAAAGAAATAAAAGTTCTGATATTCTCTTATTTTCTATTTTCTTGTGAAAAAAGGGGTAATTCTATTATTGCTTTTAGCAGTCCTGTCGAATTGCTCAAATGAATATGTTGGAATTGATGCATTAGATATATCCATTGGACCAGATATTAATTTCCCTTTAGGTACGGTAGATATGACATTGGGCAATGTTGTTGGGAATTTGGGGATGGAGACACAAAGTGATTCTACCGGCATATACCTAGAAACCCGTTTAGATTCTGTAGCGACAATATATGCAGATAGTCTTTTCCCGGAAATCCCTGTTGCTGCTATTGTTGATTCTTTCGGAATTGGCACAGTTCAATTGCCCCAATTTCAGCTCCAAAATGGTATGTCTCTGAGTCAATTTGGCAATGCCGCAGGCGGAGCAACTGCAGCATTGGTTGCTAGTCTAAATGGGACCACTCAACCCTTTCCTGCTCTCGGCCCTTCAAGTGGAGGTACTTATCCAACATTGGGCAGTTCCCCAGTATGCGAAGCTTTATTGACAAGTGGTTCGGCAACCCTCCAGATTACGAATAACTGGCCAGTTCCTGTAAGTATAAATGTTATTCTTTATGACGCTACAAACGGGGCAGTTGTAACAAGCTTTCAGTTTACTAATGTTCAATCTGGATCGTCTCAAAGCCAAACAAAATCGCTCGTAGGTAAAACGATATCAGGGAATCTACTTTATGATGTGGTTTCAGTAAGCACCCCAGGATCATCAGGAGCATCGGTATATATAAATACTTCGGAAGAAGTGATAATGAATATGTCAATGTCTGGCTTAGAGGCTGAGTCTGGAAGCGTTTATTTCCCTACAAGTGAGTTAAATACCTCTTCAGATTACATGATTTTCCCCATGCCTTCTGGCGTTCAGTTGTCAAAAATACTTGTGGAAAGTGCCAACTTGGTTTATAAAATTAATAGCCCAATTCAAAGTGTTGTAACTACAGAATTAACTATGCCAAATTCAAATGATGGTTTTGGGGAGTATTCAGTACAAATTAATTCAGGTCCTTTATTAGCAGATACTGGAACACTAGTAATGACTAATGTGGAGTTAGATCTTACTACAAACCCTAACTTATCATATAATAGCCTGGGTTATATTGTACATTCATTTTTAGCTGATATCAGTAACTGTATTGAATTTGATGAATCTGAGAATTTGACTTTTGAATTTTCTATTCGGGACATGAAATTAAAAGGAATTGAAGGGTTTCTAGGCCAATTTTCTATTGAAGACTCTTCCTCTCTTTCAATTGATTCCATAGGTGATTTAAAATTTGATTATTTGAGTTTTTATGAGCCAGAAATTGATTTAGAGATAACAAACGGACTTGGCATACCGATGTTTTTTAGTCTTGATCTAGAAAGTGAAAATCAATTCGGAAAATATTATGAAAGTGTCTCAAATTTTCCAGTAGCATATCCAGCGGACTATATTTTCCCGCTAGATCGTCAATCAACTATGGAAATTCGCCCCAATAAGAATGATCCTTTTATTTCCCTGCCAAATAATACTTTAAACTTCAAATTTGGTGCTGATATCGCTTCAACATTCCAACAAAACCCATATGAAAATTTTATTTATAAAGGTGAAGACCTAAATGCGAATGTCATCCTAAGGCAGAAAAGTAATATTGCCCTTAGTAAGTTAGTTATTTCAGATACTATAGACCTTGGAGGCCCTATGGACACCACTGGATTTTATCGATTAGACTCTCTATTCATTAATATTTCATACTCCAATAACCTTGGTATGGAGATGGCGACTACTTTAGATTTTCTTGATTCTGCGGATAGTATAGTGATGACTAAACCAATGTCTTTACTTGATGGAATTGGGGAAGCTAAAATTGGATTAAGCAAGATAGAAATTGGGGAGCTTTCAAAAGTCTCAAAAATATCAATTGGACTAAAGCTAAGTACGGTTGGATTACCAGAATCAGTTACGTTATTCCCTGATAGTTCCATTCTTATGAATTTGAGTTTAGGAGGTAAATTAAAGGTGAAGATTATATAGTGCTATGAGAATTTTAATGCTTCTATTATTTGTCTTGATAATTAATCCTGAAAATGGATATTGTCAAAATGCATCAGGTGAATATTTATCGCCTTCAATGCGATTTGGGAGCTATCCAGCGGCTATTGATCAACCAATTTTCGCGGTGGAAGTAGGAGTTTTAGATTTGGGAGTAAATTTGAATTTTACTGCCGGGGATCTTTTAAAAGGCAATCAAACTGATAACTTGAGGCGTCTATCTCAAAATCGGGATTACATTATACTCCGAGACAACCTTACCTCTAATTTATTTGCTGTTACGATCGGAAAAAAAAATTACCACAGTGTATTTGGGATAGGATTAAGGCAAGTCGGGGATTTAAGTGTTGATCGAAATTTGATTCAAATAGCAACGGTCGGATTTCCAGTCAATAGTGAAGGTAGTTATCTAAATATCAATGATGGAGTAAATGCGCGTGCTGATTTATATTCTAGTGTATTTTTTGGAATATCAAAGAAACTTGGGAAAAATTCTGTTGGCTTGAGAGTGAATTATAATAGTTTAATAATAGGAACATCTTTTGAGACAGATGAATTTAATTTTAGGCGAGTGAGCACTGCTGATACAAATTACATTGGGCTTAAGTATAAAGCTGGATTGCAGTCTTACGGGTTTCAATATTATCCCCAGCTACTCTTAGGTGACATCTCAGGAGTCCCCCTGATAAGTTCAAAAGGAAGATTAAGTATTGATATTGGATTCGAACAGCAGTTAAAAGAATATTTCAGATTCGGCATGAGTTTTAAGAATGTCTGGCTGAATAGAAATTTTGGACCTATTACACGTCAAACTTGGTCTGGTGACGCCTCATTTTCAGGCGCGGATTATGTAATTGGTATTGATAGTATGTCGAGTGTTGTTAGTGACATAGTAAATTATGATGCAAATAGTTTTCTTCCCGTAGTTAGCTCTGAAGATAGCGAGTATATAATTTCCGCACCTACTTCGATGAAAGTATATTTTACGACTCGATTAAATAGTCAATCAAAATTAATAGTTTCTAATAATGTCACTTGGCATCCTAATCGACAAGACTACACACTGACGGGATTTGTCTATAATAAACCGAACAAAATATTACATATTGGATATGGGATTAATTGGTGGATGAATTATAATATTATTGATCTAAATCTAGCCGCAAAAATCCTTTTTAGTCCATATTCACGATTCTCAATTGGATTCAATAATCCATTAAATATTCCCAGGTTCAATGGGGGGATTAGTGTTCTGGAGGGATTTTCAGGAGCGAATGTATTTATAGGTTTGAGTTTCGGAAAATATGTTGAAAAAGATTTTTAGCCTTCTCTTACTTTCCTGCCTGAGCCATCAAATATCTTCTCAAGTTATTATGGAGAGCTTGAGCTCTGTGAAAGCTAATAATAATTTTGATTTTGAAATAAGAGGTTCTTTAGATAGGAAAATGGATTTATTCGTTTTACGAGTGAATCCCGACAGTGCCGAAAACTTTGTAGTTTTTATACGTACTCAGAAAGTCCTAGATGCTTTTTACAATTACCTTCTTTGCTTTCGATACAGATGTTTCAAAGATGATCAACCAATTTTTTTTCAAGGCCAAGAGGCATTGATGTATGATTACCCCACAAAGATCTACATGGATAGTAAAGGAAACCAGTACTTTAGCAGAAGGAACTTAATTGGTCTTTTAAAGACTATGGATAAAAACAAAAAAATACTAGCCCTCCCCAAAAAATTTCATAAGCGTAAAAAATATTTTTTTCACTGATTTCGATGAATTACAAATACATACTTGACCAATATTACAGTTTGCACACTGTATCGTTATCTAAATTGAAGGAAGCGGATGAATTTAATCGATATGTTTTATTCGTTCTTTCGGAACCTTCAGAGTTTAGAAAAAAGCATACTGAAACCCTGAAAATTATTTTTAAGGAGTTTAACTCTTCTAAAACCTCATTTGATGGTTTTTGGAAAGAGTTGTTAAAAATGGAATCGGCTGAACTAGAGGAGCGCGATATTTTTAAATCAAAATTGTCTGTATTAGATAACCCAGTTGATTTAGTAGAGCACTTACTCAATTTTAGCTTTCAAGATTTAAGGACTTTTGTTTATCGAAAATTCCTACCAAGTTCAAAGTTGAAATATGTGGAATTAGTTGAAAATGCAGAGGTTTATTTTGATAAATACGGAATGCCAGCAGTTATCTCTGATTTAAATATCAAAAATTCAGGAATGCAGAAATTACTTTCTGCTGGATATTTTTTGTTAAAAAACAAGAGCAAGCTTACACTCCACAAGTCAATCACAAGTGATAAGCTTTTTTGTTTGTGGCTATTGCTAGTCCTTTCTGACAAGGATGATCCGGTAAGAACTTATATCATCCGACGTAGTAATATTGAAAATTATCGATCTTTTAGGAACTTCGTTAAATCAAAAGGCGGAGTGTCCTGGACTTATAAGTATATTAACGGGGAATTAAGTTTTGCAAAATTATCGAAAGGATAAATTTTTTCAATTACTTTTGGTTTAAATTAAAATGCTATGAAAAAATTATTTGTTTACATTTTCTTATCAGTTTCATTTGTTTCTTACAGTCAAGAAGTCACAACTTTAACAACTGATTCTGTTGCTGCTGTTTCTGACACTGCTGACTCTAGTCAAGCTTTAGAAGCTCTCGAGGCTGCTGGAATGCCAATGACTGCCGATGATCCATCAGAGGATGGCGATACTGACGCTCCGAATGCGCTCGACGATCTAAATAATGCTGTAGAAGATGAAAATATTGAATCGACGACGGCTGATGCTGACGCGCCTGAAAATCCTGATGTAAAAGAAGCAATTGACCCTTCAGGGCCAGCTCTTGTAATCGGTCTTGGTATTCTTCCTACCCATCAGGATATTGCAAAAGATAACATCGCAATGCCATTGAGATTTTCTGTTGGCGCTGACAATTTATTTTCTGGATTTGGAGTAATTCTTCTCTATGAGAGAGGAGCAGCTACAAATGGACCATATGTAGATAATGACGGCGAATTGGTGGATAATTATGCTAGATTTACTTTGGGGCCAACCTATCGTATCAATAAACTAAGAATTGCAGCAGCAATGGATTTATTTGGCCCAAAAGGGTTTTTCCTCGCCTCAGGTGCTGATGACGGCGTTATTGGAACTGGCAGAAAATTTATCGGTGTATCATATGATGTTTTCAAAGGATTATATGTTGGCCTAGATTACTCGGCTTATGCAGGGTTAGGAGTTATGATTAATTACTCAATTCCTCTAGGCGAGTTATAAAAAAATAGACTGAAATTTTTTAAACAAAAACAGCTCCCTAAAAGGAGCTGTTTTTGTTTAAAAAATTTTAACATTGAATCTATTTGTGCTGTAACATTATAGATTCAATGTTACGTGCATTATCTATCGTACCTTTGCATTCCCTTTTAAATAAGACAAAAAAATATGAACGTTTCTCATAATATTGACTCACAAAACAATGGTGTTTTGACAGTAGAAATCGAGCAAAGTGATTTTGCCGGGAAAGTTGAAAAGGCTCTATTAGATTACCGCAAACGCGCAAATATTCCAGGGTTTAGAATTGGAATGGCTCCTATGGGCATGATAAAGAAGCAATATGAGGCATCAGTTCGAACTGATGAAGTAAATAAATTGCTACAAGATGGTCTTTTCAATTATCTCGATAGTGAAAAATTGGAAATTTTAGGACAGCCATTGCCAATACCAAATACTGTTGATTTTTCAAATACTAAGTTTCAGGTAGAATTTGAAATTGGTGTAGCTCCGCAATTTAATTTGGATATAAGTGAGAAGACTAAACTTCCTTATAATCAAATTAAGATCGAGCAAAGTACAATCGATGAAGAAATGTCCAATCTTCAGAATCGATTTGGAAAAATGAGTGAGGTTGAAATAGTCGGAGAACAGGATGTTTTGTTTGGTGACTTTGTTGAAGTAGATAAGCGAGGGAATACTTTGGAGAATGGTTTAGTAAAAGAGGGACGACTTGGTGTGAAATCTATATCGGACAGAAGATTAAAGAAATCTGCACTGCTATTAAAAAAAGGGGATGCAATTTTATTCAGTGCTTCCAAATCATTTGAAGATGATTTTGATCTTTTACAACTTTTGGGATTGACTGAAGATGAAAAAGGAGCGACAATAGGTTTATTTAAACTTAATTTGAAGACAATCTATCATGTTGAGCCTGCGACTATTGAGAAAGATTTATTTGATAAGGTTTTTGGCCAAGATTCAATAAATACCGAAGACGAGTTCCGTAGTAAGATCCGAGAGGATATAGAGGGATTATATAAACGAGATTGTGATATTCATTTTTTTAATACCGTAACAGATCATCTTATGAAAACAAAGATGAATCTCCCAAAGGATTTCATGAAGAAATGGATTAGCCAACAGGGAGAAAACCCTCCAATCATCGCAGAGATTGATGAGCAATGGCCACAGACTGAAAAGGCAATGCGTTGGCAATTAATCGAAGGTAAGTTGCAAAGAGAACATCATCTTCATGTTGAGAAGGAAGAATTAGTGGCTTTTGCTGTAAAGATGGTCAAGTCAAGAATGTCTCAATATGGGCAAATGATGGATGATCAAGAAGTTGAAAAATTAGCATTGAATGTTTTAGAAAATCGCGAGCAAGCAGAACAGCTTTCCGAGCAACTTCTTCAAGATAAAATGTTAGAATTTTTCAAAGAGTCTTTTTCTTTGAAGTTAGTGGACATTACATATGCTAATTTCCTTAAATTGGTAAAAAAAGGTAAAAAATAAAAGAGATTAATATGGATTTAGGAAAAGAATTTAGCAAGTTTGCAACTCTTGACAAAGGCATAAACAGCATGCATTTGCAGGACTATGTGCAGAGTTCATTAACACCTTATATTATTGAAGAGCGTTCTTTGAACGTGGCTCAAATGGATGTTTTCTCACGATTGATGATGGACCGTATAATATTTTTAGGCACAGGCATTAATGACCAGGTTGCGAATATTGTTCAGGCACAACTTCTTTTTTTGGAATCGGCGGATAGTAAAAAAGATATTCAAATTTATATGAATAGTCCTGGTGGATCTGTTCATGCGGGACTAGGGATTTATGACACTATGCAAGTTGTCACTCCTGATGTTGCTACAATATGTACAGGAATGGCAGCGTCTATGGGGGCTGTTCTTTTGTGCGCAGGAGCAAAAGGGAAGCGATCTGCATTAAAGCACTCAAGGGTGATGATACATCAACCAATGGGTGGGGCTCAAGGTCAAGCAAGTGACATGGAAATCACTCTACAGGAAATTTTAAAGCTGAAAAAGGAATTATATGACATTATAGCCAGCCACTCGGGTCAGCCGTTTGATAAGGTAGAAATCGATTCAGATAGAGACTATTGGATGACATCCAGCCAAGCCAAAGAATATGGCATGATTGATGAAATTCTTGAAGGTAAAAGGACCACCTGATGGCAGATGTTTCTCAATGTTCTTTCTGCGGTAGGCCAAAGTCTGATGCTGGCCTTTTAATAGCTGGTCTCGATGCTCATATATGTGAATCTTGTATAGAGCAAGCTCATGAAATTGTTCTTGAAGAGGGTAGAGAAACAACAATTGAAAAGGAGGAAATTCTTAAGTCTCCAAAGCCTAAAGAAATATGTGCTCATTTGGATAAGTATGTAATAGGCCAAGAGGATGCAAAAAGACATTTGAGTGTTGCTGTTTACAATCACTATAAGCGAGTACTAAAAGGAAAAGTCGATGATTTCGAAATCGAGAAATCGAATGTCATCCTAGTAGGAGAGACAGGAACAGGTAAAACATTACTAGCTCGAACTATTGCTAGAATCCTTAATGTGCCTTTTGCGATCGTAGATGCTACTATTTTAACAGAGGCAGGTTATGTTGGCGAAGATGTAGAGAGTATTCTAACTAGACTTCTTCAAGCTGCAGATTATAATG
>CAJWXO010000022.1 GCA_913049755.1 uncultured Cryomorphaceae bacterium | reverse complement strand
CTGGTATTAGGAGATCTGGTATTAGGAGATCTGGTATTAGGAGATCTGGTATTAGAAGATCTGGTATTAGAAGATCTGGTATTTAGAGGTCTATTGTTTAGAGATCCAGAATTATTAGACCTATCATTACTATGCTTTGCATTTGATGCATTTCTGTTATTATCATTTAATCGATTTGATTCTATATCTTCTTTGAGTTCTAGTAATGAAGTAAACTTCTTTTTCTTTCCAGACTCAGACTCAATGTTGAACATGTCTAAATCGCCAACTTTCATTTGAATTTCTTGAATATCACTTCTAGATTCCGTTATTTTAGGATTTAGGACTCGACCACCATTAAGTTTATTTGTTATACTTGGTCTTCTAGCGGGTGAACCACTATTTAAATTGAGTCTGCGAATAGAAATATTTGATGTTACAGGATCGGGGCTGCTGCTCCCGTTATTGTCTATATTATTCCAACCGTTGTTATTATTCCATTCATTGTTACAGCCAAAACAGTTATATGTATTTCCGTACCATGAATTATTAAATCCATAACCATACCCAAACCTCCGATAACTCCATGGATCATTGAGCCCATAGGGATTATTGAATCCATAATTCCAATTGTTGTTTAATCCATAAGAATAACTGTATCCATAATTCCATGGGTTATTAAAACCATGGTAATAAGAAGGAAAAAATGGATTTTTATTGTAAGACCAATTCCTCCTTGTTGACCTGAAAGAAATATAGGGGCTTGAATATCTCCAATTCTCTGCGTCAAAGTAACCCTCTTCATATCCATCATGAAAATCATCTTGAGCGTATGAATTTGAATAGGCATCTTCTAAACTTAAATAGCCAAAATATTGATTCGGATAAGGGTTCCATGAATAAATACCGTCATCAAATGAACTCAGTTCATTTGGATTCTGAATCAAACAGCTAGTTAAAGTTAAAATGCTTAAAAGAGTTAAAAACTTGTGTCTCATGATGAAGTACCTTTGCCTTAGTATATAATTAGTAATTCAAAATCTATACCATTTAAAAATGGCAAAGAACCTTACCCCTAGAAAAAACGATTACAGTCGTTGGTATAATGATTTGGTTATTCAGGCTGATTTAGCCGATAATTCCGGCGTTAGAGGATGTATGATAATTAAACCATATGGCTTTGCGATATGGGAAAAAATTCAAGCTGAACTTGATCACCGCTTTAAGGAAACAGGTCATGTTAATGCCTATTTCCCCTTGTTTATCCCGAAAAGTCACTTTTCAAAAGAAGCAGATCACGTTGAAGGTTTTGCCAAAGAATGTGCCGTTGTAACTCATTATCGGTTAAAAAACAATCCGGATGGACCCGGAATTGTTGTTGATGAAACAGCAAAGCTAGAAGAAGAATTAATTGTTAGACCTACTTCTGAGACCATTATTTGGGATACATATAAAAAATGGGTTCAGAGTTACAGAGATCTGCCAATTTTAGTTAATCAGTGGGCAAATGTCGTGCGGTGGGAAATGCGTACCCGTCTATTTTTAAGAACATCTGAATTCCTATGGCAGGAAGGGCATACAGCTCATGCTACCGAAAATGAGGCGATTTTTGAAGCAAAACAGATGCTTGATGTTTACGGAGATTTCGTTGAGGAGCACATGGCTATCCCTGTAGTTCGAGGCACTAAGTCATCTAATGAGCGATTTGCTGGAGCGCTAGAAACCTATTGTATTGAAACGTTGATGCAGGATGGTAAAGCTCTGCAGGCAGGCACTTCTCATTTTCTTGGTCAGAATTTTGCCAAAGCATTTGATGTTAAGTTTCAAGATAAGGATGGCGAAATGAAGTATGTTTGGGGAACTTCGTGGGGAGTTAGTACAAGATTAATGGGAGCTTTAATAATGACTCACTCTGATGATAACGGTTTAGTCTTACCTCCTAAATTAGCTCCGACTCAGGTGGTTATTATTCCAATTTACCGAAGTGAAGAGGAACTCCTAAAGCTAGATGCGGTAGTTAAAGGTCTTTCAGAAAAGCTGAAAAAATTAGGTATCCGGATCAAATATGACAACAGAGATAGCTACAAGCCTGGATGGAAGTTTAATGAATATGAGCTTAAAGGTGTGCCTGTTAGAATTGCGATTGGACCCCGTGATTTAGAGAGAGGAACAGTTGAAGTCGCTAGACGTGATAATTTGTCAAAAGAGTCTGTTAAGTTGGAAATAGTAGATTCGCACATTGAGTCACTACTTAATGAAATTCAGGAACAATTATTTATTAAAGCCAAAGCATCATTGGAGGATAACATACATATTGTTGATAATTGGGACTCTTTTAAATTAGCGTTAGATAAAGGAGGTTTTGTTTCTGCTCATTGGGATGGAACATCAGATACTGAAAATAAAATCAAAGAAATAACTAAGGCAACGATAAGATGCATTCCCTTGAATAATGAAAAAAAAGATGGGTTGTGTATACTTACCGGTAACCATTCTAGTGAAAGAGTTCTTTTTGCAAGAGCATATTAAATTAAATATGCTAGTGAACTAATGCAGATTTTGTAATACATTTGCACTCCCAAAATCATTTGGCCCGTTCGTCTAGCGGTTTAGGACATCTCCCTTTCACGGAGAAGATCACGGGTTCGAATCCCGTACGGGTCACAAAAAAAAAGAAGAGAACATAGAAAAAATATATTATGGCAAATCATAAATCAGCAATAAAGAGAATACGTCAAATGCATAAGAAAAGTGTGCACAATAAGTATTATCATAAAACTACTCGTAATGCTATTCGCTCGCTGAGAGTTATGACCGATGCGGTTGCTGCTGCGGTTCAATTGCCATTGGTGTCATCAGCTCTTGATAAACTGGCTAAGAGAAATATTATTCATAAGAATAAAGCTTCAAATTTAAAGTCTAGTTTAACGAAATATGTCAATAGCTTAAAATAGCATTTTAATTTTGACAAGCCGCTTTAAATGAGCGGCTTTTTTTTTACCCATTTGCATATTCTATTATTTTAAATTATAATTTCGGTTTTAAAGATTAGTTTAGCTATGCCTTTAGGCTGATTGGTTATTTATCAGGATGTTTTATGATTGCACATATCGTTGGCGCTCGACCACAGTTTATTAAACTTTTACCATTATATAGAGCTTTAGGTAAAGAAGGGGCGCCGCAATACATCATTCATACAGGTCAACATTGGGAAGAGGGGATGAGTGACGTCTTCTTTAATGACTTTGGAATTAAACCAGACTTCGTTTTTAAATGGGATCCTCCATTAAAAGGAGAAACATTTTCATTAAAAATGCTGGATCTCTTAAAGACTCACTTGTCTTCTGTTAGCCCAGATACTGTTGTTGTATATGGTGATACTAATTCTACAATTCTAGGAGCCATATCAGCAAATAGGTTGAGATTACCTTTAGCTCATGTTGAAGCGGGACTAAGAAGTTTCAATACTAATATGCCAGAGGAGTCTTGCAGATTAAATACAGATCTCCTTAGTGATTGGCATTTCGCTCCATCGAGTAGTGCGTTTTTCCAATTAAAGCGTGAAGGGCTAGATCGTGGCAAACTTCATACTATTCTCTCAGGAGATATCATGCTAGATAACCTAAAGTCAAGGAAAAAAAAGTCTTTTTCTCCGAGGAAAATACTCGTTACGCTGCACAGAAATATAAATGTTGATGATGTAAAAATCAGAAATAAAATAATTGCAGCTCTAGATAAAATATCTAAAGATTATCTTTTGATTTGGCCAATTCATCCTCGATTGCGACAGTTCATTAATTCAAATGATTTGCCGAAAAATATTAATTATATCGATCCTTTAAGCCATGGGGATTTGATTAAGGAACTTGAAGATTCTGAGTGGGTTATTACTGATTCTGGTGGTCTACAGAAAGAGGCATATTTTTTAAAAAGACCCTGTATTGTTTTGCGATCGGAAACTGAATGGAAAGAGCTTTTGGATACTGGTAATTCATTTCTTATCGATCAAAATGAATACAAATCCTCAAAAGAAATGGCTTTTTCCATTATGAGAATAATTAGCGAGTATGTTCCAAAAGAATTTACACCTATCTATGGAGATGGAAATGCAGCTGAAAAAATTGCTAAAGCTTTATGGGTCGGTGAAAAATCTATAAGCCCGAACTTATTAACCCTTAACGGAGATGAAAATGATAATCGATTAATGTTTGTAGGTGAAATAATTCGCCGCATCACCGGAATTAAATTAAGTTGGAGTGAAGAGGGAATATCATGGCCAAAAAGTAATTTATGGGCTTCAGATGAAGCCATGGAGCTCTGGACAAATGAAAGTAATTTTCTCACAGCGGATATGCAGAATGATTATTTGGCATTGATTGCATACGGTGCAAGTAGAAGCGAGGAATGGAATTCAACAGCACTTGATGAACATGGGCGTTTTTATGGTGATAATTATTGTCGATCTTTTTTAGATAAAGAAAGTCACCCCGGTATTCCAGAGCTACATGTTTTAGCTGAGAAATTCATTCAACATTTTAGACCAGAATTCACTCTTGCGTCGAGAGATACTCCTCCTGTAACTATCGTTGTTGATATAGACCACCTGTATGCGTTTAAAGGATACGGAACTATGCACAGGAGTTTAGGATTTATAATAGATTTGATTTCCGGAAAATGGAGAAGATTAAAAGCACGTTTTGATTTAATTGACCCCTTTGATTCAATCGAGAACTTCATCTGGTTTAAAAAAACATACTCAGAAATTAGATTTCAATTTTTTGCTTGGATAGGGCCATCAAGAGGCGAATTTGACCGGGGACCAAGTATTACGAGTAAAAAAGTTCAGGCAGGAATGCGAAAAATATTTAAGCATTTTCCTAGTATGGGAATTCACCCAACTTATTCAGGACATGAACTTGATTCAAATTGGTTAAAGACTGAGACTGATATTTTAATTAATTTGCTTGGGCAAAAAGTAGTTCGCTCGAGGTTTCATTTTTTAAGGATGAGGATACCAGAAACATTTAGTGCATTAGAGAACTCAAATGTTCAAGAAGATTGGAGTTTAGAATACCCAAACACGGCAGGATACAGATCGGGTATAGGGGTTCCGTTTCCTGTATGGTTCGGTGGAGACAAGGGTGCTATTGATAACTATGGTTTACCGTATCTGACATGGGTTCCTGTTGCAGTGATGGATCAAAACCTTATGGATTTGACTTCCAGTGAAATAATTTCTTTTTTACAAGAATGGAAAACTCTTGCAGATCGCTATGGCGCTAGCCTGACAATAGCTACTCACTGGCGATTATTTGGCCCTAATATGAATATGAATCGAGAGAATAGAAAATATATCAATTGGCGAAAAGGAATTAAGGATTATCTAAACTCAACTAGACAATGAGGTGGCAGGAAGGTGACTGGTCGATGGAATTTTGGGATAAACTGTATAGGGAATCGCCGGAAAAATATCCTTATGATACTGAGGGTTATGGCGATGCTTTAGGTATTCAATGGGGAGCAATAGTTGGGGAAGATATAGCTATTCCTATTGCATTTAGAAGAGTCTTCGGGCTTAAAACAGGGTACTTGCCTTTTGGAATTCAACAATGGGGCCCAATTGGAAGATCTGCGAGTAGCAAAAAACATATATTAAAAGCATTAGATTCAATACCTAAGAATTTTAAGAAAATAGATATTTCTTTTCATCGACCTAGTGACTGGGGGAAGATCAAGAAAGGTTGGCATTTTAAGAATTATAGATTACAACGTTTTACTATCGCCCCCAATTATGAGTTAGAATTATCTCCCGGATATGAAAAGATTCATGCTAATTATAGTAAACAGATAAATAGAAATATAAAATCTTCCTTGAAACAAAAGCTTACTCTTTTTGAGCATGATACACCAGATGTATTAATTCGCGAATTCAAGCAATATCAAAGTAAGCGCTATTCCGTTTCTGATAAATTTATCACTTCCTTAAGTCAAGTCATGTATCATCTTCTTCATAAAGGCAAAGGTGCTGTTTGGACTTTATACGGTTCTGGTAATCGCTTTCATGCAGGTATTTTTGTTGCTTTTTCTGGAAATAGAATTGTCTTATTGTTTAGTGCAGTTTCGCAAGAAGGTCGAGATAGTAATGCTATGAGTCAATTGATTAATGAATTAATTATATTCTCATGTGGACGGTGGGAGATTTTTGATTTTGAAGGGAGTAAAGAATCTGGTCTATCAAGGTTTTATTCTGGATTTGGGGCTCAAATAGTGCCATATGTTAGATATCAAAGATGGGCTATACTGTAAGTCTTACTCAAATGTCGTATTTCGTGGCTTTAGAAAAGCATCGAAATTTTGCTCGTGCCGCAAATGCATGTTCTGTATCACAACCAACTTTGAGTTCCCAGTTTCAGAAAATGGAAGATGCCTTAGGAGTTTCTTTGGTAAATAGGTCAATTCAACCTTTAGAGTTGACTCCGGTCGGGGGTCGTGTCTATCAACAGATTCGAAAAATCCTTTTTGAAGCTGGTGAATTGGGAAATATAATTGAGGGTTATAAAACCCCACTGAGAGGTTTATTAAAAATAGGATGGATGTCATTAAATCAGCCACCATGGTTGGCGGATACTTTACATCGTTTTATTCAGTATAATTCCAAAATAGAAGTTGAAATAATACATCTAGATCCCTTACTGTCAGATCTCGAACAGCAAAAAAATAAATTAGATGTAATTATTTTTTCTGAATATTCTGAAACAATAAAAGATGAATATGATCTTTTGTTAAAAGAAAGTTGTTGGATTCTTCTCCCAGAGAATGATAGCCTATTAAATCAAAATTCTGTAAATATTAGGAAGTTAAGAGAATCAAATAATGTTGTTTTGACAGCTCAATATCAAATGACTTCCAAGTTGTTGGAGCAAGGAATTCGATGTAATATTAAAAATTTAACTTTTACAGACAGTCATTGGTATTCCATCATTGCTGCTTCAAGGAAAGGCCTGGGTGTTCCTTTTTTGCCTCAGTCTGAAATTTATCGACTTAACGCCGAAGAGCGTTCGCGTTTAAGACGCCTAGAGATTCAGGATTACTCTTATAAATGGTTAGTTAAGTTTTTTCCATGCGAAAATAAAGAGGCATTAAATGCTTTGCTTTTGAGCTTTAATCATTCATACAATAATGAATATTTTAACTAAGCAAAAAAGTATACTAAAATGAGGTTTTATTTCAACTGTGATAAACAAATTCTAAAAAATGAAACTTGTACTAGCTACTCAAAATAAAAATAAGCTAAAAGAAATTCAGGAATTATTACCAATTCATTGGAATGTTGTAACCTTAGATCAATTAGGAATATTCGATGAGCTCTCCGAAACTGGAGAAACACTTGAGTTTAATGCACTTGAGAAAGCTAATTATGTTTTTGAAAAAACAGGATTGCCAACATTGGCAGATGATAGTGGACTTGAAGTAGAGTCTCTTTTTGGAGCTCCAGGTGTTCATTCTGCGAGGTACGCGAGTGACCTGAAAAATGATTCAGCAAATCGAATCAAATTATTGCAAGAATTGAAATCGACTAATAATCGGCGGGGTCAATTTCGTACAATATTGGCATACAGAGATAATAAGGTTTCAAAATTATTTGAAGGAGTTGTTCAGGGTATGATTTCGAGAGAAGAAATTGGTGATAATGGATTTGGTTATGATTCTATTTTTAGCCCTCTAGAATGCAATGATTTAACATTTGCTCAAATGGATTTAAGTACAAAGCAAAAAATAAGTCATCGTTCAAAAGCAATTAAGCATTGGTTACTATGGGTTTTGAACGAAAAATAGTGATTCGAACACTTCCATATCTTCTGGTGCTATCAAAGTTTTGGTACTCATTGAAATCATGGTGCCCTCCATGTTCTAGAATAAAAACCCCATTTTTTTTTAGCTTTTCAGGGATGTGATCAATTAGTTCATTGTAATTATCAAAATCATAAGGAGGGTCAGCAAAAATAAAGTCCCACAATCGTTTATTCCGTTTTAAAAATGTTATGGCATCACTTACTTTGGTATGTATTTCATCATAATTAAGTTCTGAGGCAATTTTATTTATGTACTTAATACAATTTAGATGAGAATCTACACTGGTGACGTCAGAACAACCTCTACTAGCCATTTCAAAACTAATATTACCAGTTCCGCAAAATAAATCTAAAGCTGTCGATGAATCCCATTCTATATAATTCTCAATAATATTAAAAATACCCTCTTTTGCCATGTCTGTAGTAGGTCGAACAGGTAAGTTTTTGGGCGCTGATAATATCTTTCCTTTATTTCTTCCTCTAATTATTCTCATACTGCAATATTTATATTAAGCACGATAGTGCAGACCATGGATGAGATGATGACGTATCTATTTTTTTTATAAAGGGTCGGAGTTTTTCCCATGCTAATTCATCCATTTCGCCTTCCCAAACCAAGGGAACATGTTCGGTGTGTATAGCGCATTGATCATAAAGTAGCAGACAATTGTAGGCAGCTTCATTGCTCGATTCAACCTGGAAAATTGTATGAAGTTGTATGGATTTGTCTTTGATTACGGCCATTTCCATTCTATTACCATTTCTATGAACTCGCACACTTTTGCCAATGGTCTTTTGCCATCGTTCCGCATTATGCGCCATTAGAGGGATAAAATTCAAATTTTCTGGAAATGTACTTGGGAAACGAAAGTAAAGTTCCATTCCTGATTCTATAACTAGGCGATTCCATTCATTTCCTTCTGGGTCAAGAGGTTTTAGCCATTCTTCCTGATTCTCGACCCATGATTCAGGATACCATGCACCAAAATCTTCTTCTCCAAAAAGTAGATAGTTAGAAAATTCATTACTATTAGAATTAAACCAGGAAATAAAATCCTCAAAACCCATTGAAATAACTGAGCCCAGAGGTTTGTTGTCATTTTTAGAGCATAATAAAAAATTAACTCCATCTGATTTTCCGATAATCAAAATGATTTGATCTTTCGGCATGAGTGTCATATCGGGAAAAGGAACCCATGACTGCGGAAAAAGATTACTTCCAGTTTCCACTCAAAGTTGGTTCTGTAAGTGATCCAACACTTAAAGCATCAATGCGCAGTCCCAAAATAAGGGATTTATAATCGTCATAGATATCATGAAAAAAGTCTTGATTTGTTGCTTTAATTTCAAAAACTTGAACTCTAACACCATTTCTATCAACATGTCCAGTGGCTATGTTAAATTCTGTGGAATCTTGAGCAAATGGAATGAATCGAAGGTCAGAAACATCAAAATCATCATCAAATAATTCACGATTAGAAGAAATCAGTTTGTCTTTAGCAGATGTCTGGCCAATTATTCTGTAAATAATAGTGTCTTTTAACATATCAGTCTGATATATTTTATCATATTTCATAAAAGAGCTATCCTTTCTCTCAATAATACTTACTTGAGCATTATCTAAAAAAGTAATGAGATCGTCAAAATTATTGGAGTATTGGTTGTATTCAGACTTAAAGATCAATTGGGCCTCTCTTAACTGTTCTAATCTATTTGTTATTTTTTCATAACGTTTCTCTTTTATTGAAGCAAACTCGATTGGCTGCATAATTATTCTGTAAATCCTATAGGATAGAACTAAGGTTATTATCCCTAATGCAATTCTTATGTAAAAAATGGTACGTTGAGTCATGATAAAAAGTTTTCATGACAAAATTATGAAATATTACCTTGCTACCTTGCTACTTATCTGTGAATTCGACAACACTTTATAATATTTTTCTAAAGGAGTTCCCTTGGACCCCTACTGAAGACCAAGAAAAAGGCCTTGAGGCATTGACTTATCTTTTCATTCCGGAAAAAAATCAGGTAAAAAAAGATGATGTTTTTTTGCTTCTAGGTTATGCTGGAACAGGCAAAACAACTGTAGCTCAGGCTTTTTCAAAGGCATTAAAGCATATTGGATGGAGTTCTGTCTTAGGGGCCCCTACGGGACGAGCAGCAAAAATTTTACAGGGAAATTGGGGTCAACGGGCTTGGACTTTACATCGGATGTTATATTTGTCAGTTAGGGGCTCCGATGGGGTTTTTAAGAGAATTCGAAGAAAGAATAAGGGTAATAAACTCATTTTTATCATAGATGAAGCTTCTATGATTTCAGATTCAAGTGAAAACGGTCAAATATTAAACGATTTATTAAATTTTGTTAAATCAGGCAGGGAGTGTAAATTAATCCTAGTAGGAGATAAAGCGCAATTACCCCCTGTTGGACAGGTTGATAGTCCAGCGTTAAGCCTAGAAATTCTATTAAATGCTTACAGGGTAAAAGCCCATGTTTGCGAGTTGAGCAGAGTTATGCGACAATCTGAAGATTCTGGTATTTTAAGTGCTGCGACGGATTTACGCAATGCACTATTTTCAAAGTCATCATTTTTTCCTGTTTTAAGATCGACCAAAGATGTTCATTTTATTAATGACCTTCAAGAATTACATGAAAGTTTAGAGAGCTCTTTTTCTCATTCTGATAATGATTCTGTTCTTATTACACGATCTAATGCTCGTGCTGTTTTGTATAATGAACAAATTAGATCAACACTTTTAGGTTTTGAGGATATAATAAATGCTGGAGATTTAGTAATGGTAGTCCAAAATAATGAGAATTGGCTTGATCAAAAAGATGGAGCAGGATTTATAGCAAATGGGGATATGTTGGAGGTGGTTTCATGGAGAAATGAAGAGAAAAAATATGGATTGAGATTTGCAGATGCCACACTAGTATGGGCGGATATGGAGGCTCCGTCTTTTGAAGCAAAAATTATTCTGGATACTTTGTCGTCAAAAACTTCACGATTATCAAAGGATCAATCATCATTGTTATATTCTCAAATAATGGATGAATTTAAAAAATCAGGTTTGGACAAGTTGGCTCGGTCTTTATTTTTTAGAAATCACCCTTACGGTCAAGCATTGCAATTAAAATTTGGATATTCTCTAACTGCCCATAAGGCCCAGGGTGGTCAGTGGAATGATGTTTTTGTTGAAAGACCCTATACAGATGACCCGACTAGAGAAGAATATATTCGGTGGATGTATACGTCGTTTACAAGGGCTAAGAAGAGATTATATCTTATTGGATTTCAAGAAGGTCATGATGAAAGATAGCGTAGGGGTTCAATTATTTTTTGATATTGATAGAACTCTTTGGAATCATGAAAAAAATGTTGAGTTTGTTATAAATGAGCTCATTAATTTTTTCTCTGAATTATCAGAGTTAAAATCTAATGAGGCATGCGTGAAGTTTAACAGTATAAATGAGAAATTATGGGCCGACATGCAAAAGAAAAATTATCCTATCAGTCATGTTCGGAATCGAAGATTTAATCTATGGATGAATCATTTTTTCCCAGAAATGAAACCAATCTTAAGAATAAATATTGCAAAAAATTTAGAACAGATGTTTTTGTCAAAAACACCGGATATGAATCATTCATATCCAAATGCAATTAATACTTTGTACGATCTATACGATCAGGGATTTAAACTAAATGTTATAACTAATGGTGCAAGAGATTCTCAAGAAAGAAAAATTAAATCCTTGGGCTTAAATCATGTTTTCTCACAGATAATAACTTCTGATCAGGTTCATTCCCATAAACCTCAGTCTTCCATTTTTAAAAATGCTTTTAAGCGCTCAAAATGTCGACCGAAGGATGCAATAATGATTGGCGACTCCTTAAGATGTGATATGCTCGGCGGAAAGCGGGTGGGAATGAAAACAATATGGTTTAATCAATCTAATTTTACTGGTTCAACTAAAAATATAGAATTAATTAGCAATGTAGATGTTGAATTTTCTGATTGGGAAAATTTTCATTCTGCTTTAGGTTCAATTCTTGAATAAGCCCAAGGGTAGGCCTGCGCCCCTATCTTTGTTATAAAGTTCAATAAATTATGGCTGAAGTAAAACCTTATTCTCCAAAGAATAGTATTCGAATTGTAACTGCGGCTTCTTTGTTTGATGGTCATGATGTTAGTATTAACATCATGAGGAGAATTCTTCAATCAACCGGCGCTGAAGTTATACACTTAGGACATGACCGTAGCGTTGAAGATGTTGTAAATACTGCAATTCAAGAGGATGCAAATGCAATCGCGATGACATCATATCAAGGTGGGCATCTCGAGTACTTCAAGTATATGTTTGATTTGCTTCAAGAGACTGGCGGTAAGAATATAAAAATATTTGCTGGAGGAGGAGGGACAATATTACCCTTGGAAATCAAGGAGCTTGAGGATTATGGCATAACAAAAATTTATCATCCTGATGATGGAAGATCTATGGGACTTCAGGGCATGATTAATGATCTTCTGAAGAAATGCGATTATCCAATTGGGAATAAAGTGGATCATATTGTAAAAGAGGCTTTAAATGGACTTCCAAGATCTATCGCTCGGCTGATATCGAGTGCAGAAAATTTCCCAACTCATTTTTCGAAAGTGTTGCCGTTAATAGAAAATAAAATAACAGAGAATAATTCAACTCCTGTACTCGGAATAACTGGTACAGGTGGTGCTGGAAAGAGCTCTTTAGTTGATGAATTAGTAAGACGATTTTTGACGGACCATCCTGATCAGAAAATTGGAATTCTTTCTGTTGATCCAACAAAGAGGAAGAGCGGAGGAGCTTTATTAGGTGATCGAATTCGAATGAATTCTATTCAAAATATTCGGGTATATATGCGATCCCTTGCGACAAGACAGAGCAATCTTGCTCTAAGTAAACATATTTCACAGGCATTGAAAATATTGAAAGCTGCAAGTTTCGACCTTATTATTTTAGAGACGAGCGGTATTGGGCAATCGGATACTGAAATCCTTGAGCATTCGGATGCGTCTTTGTATGTTATGACTCCCGAATATGGCGCATCTACCCAGCTGGAAAAAATAGATATGCTTGATTTTGCGGATTTAATTTCTTTAAATAAATTAGATAAACGTGGTGCTTTAGATGCTCTTAGAGATGTAAAAAAACAGGTTCAGCGGAACCAGAACCGGTGGGAAGAAAAGCTCGATGATATGCCTGTTTTTGGCACAATGGCATCTCAATTCAATGATCCTGGAACCAATAGGCTATACAGGGCTATTATGGAGACGCTAGTGAATAAATTGAAAACAAAAAATATATCTTTTGATTCGAATAGGGTTGAAGCTGACAGTGAAAAAAATTATATAATTCCTGCTAACCGCACAAGATATTTAAGTGAAATTTCAGAATGTGTCAGAGACTATAATGCATGGGTTGAAAATCAATCTCATATCGCAGATACTTTGTACTCTTTTGATCGCTCCATAAAAGAGATAACTAAACTTGATTTAAGCGATTCAAAAGATTCTTTAGAGGTCATCATTCGTGCCAAGAAAGAAGTTAAAATGAAGTTGGATTCCGATAATTGGGAGGCTATTAAAGGCTGGGATGAACTAAAGAAACGTTATTTAGCGCCTGACTATGTTTATCAAGTTCGGGGAAAAGACATACATGTCGATACTCACGTTATAAGTCTTTCAAACCAAAAAATACCTAAAGTTGTTACTCCTAACTATCGGTCTTGGGGAGATATACTAAGATGGATTCTTCAAGAAAATGTTCCGGGTTCTTTTCCATACACATCAGGGATATTCTCTTTCAAGCGCAAGGGTGAGGACCCAACGAGAATGTTTGCTGGTGAAGGTGGTCCCGAGAGGACCAATAAACGGTTTCATTATGTATCTAAGGGGACTCCTGCTAAACGGCTCTCAACCGCATTTGACTCTGTTACGCTATATGGGCATGATCCACATCGAAGACCTGATATTTATGGGAAAATTGGTAACGCGGGTGTAAGTGTTAGCTGTTTGGATGATGCGAAGAAATTATACTCTGGTTTTGATTTGTGTGATGCATCTACGTCGGTATCAATGACTATAAATGGTCCAGCTCCTATGCTTCTGGGTTTCTTTTTGAATGCTGCAATTGATCAACAATGTGAGCGTTATATAATTGAAAAAAATTTAGTTGCTGATGTTGAGTCTTTTAAGAAAGAAAAATATAAATCTTTGGGGCTTGAGCCACCAAAATACTCTGGCGATTTACCAGTAGGAAATGATGGTCTAGGCCTGCTTTTACTTGGCGTGACTGGCGATGAAGTACTTCCCCTGGATATTTATAATAAAATAAAAGCTAAAGCATTAAGTGCAACTAGGGGAACTGTGCAATCAGATATCTTGAAGGAAGATCAGGCTCAGAATACTTGTATATTTTCAACGGAATTTGCTTTACGCTTGATGGGTGATGTCCAGGAATACTTTA
>CAJWXO010000021.1 GCA_913049755.1 uncultured Cryomorphaceae bacterium | reverse complement strand
GCGAGAATAGAGAGCGCTCGAAATATAAAAAATCAACAGAGCTTGTAGCCAAGCTCGCAATTACAGGAGGAATTTTACGAGGTGGATTTGCTAGCTTTTTAATTCTTGGTCTATTTGGAGCACTAGTTTTAGTAGTATGGAAAGGCACAACTCTCATTTCAACTGGAGAACTGGATCCAGGACAGCTTTTTAGTTTTGTTATATATTCTGGATTTATTGGCGGTTCTATGGGCGGTATCGCTGACGTATATGCACGTCTTCAGAAAGCCGTAGGTGCTACTGAAGCAATTTTAGCAATGCTTAACCAAAATACTGAAGAGGATAGCAGAGTAGATAATCAAATTGAACAAAAAATAGAATTGGAAGCATCTATTATTTCTTTTAAAGAAATAAACTTCGCCTATCCGTCAAGACCCAATTTATCAGTTTTAAAGAGTTTTAATCTTGAAGTGAACCAAGGTGAACAAATTGCAATTGTAGGGCCCAGCGGCTCAGGTAAGTCTACAATAATGCAGCTACTATTGAGATTTCAGGAGCCGCAAAATGGGGACCTTTCTTTTTATGGTGAAAAAGCATCTAAATATTCTAAAAAATACCTAAGAAAGCAAATGGCTTGGGTGCCCCAAGAGGTGATTCTATTTGGTCAAAGTATAAAAGAAAATATTCTTTACGGTAATCCAGAAGCTTCAGAAAAAGAAATGATTGATGCTGCGAATAAATCAAACTCGATGGAGTTTATTAATAAATTCCCAGAGGGTGTTGATACTGAAATCGGAGAAAGAGGAGTCCAGCTAAGTGGAGGCCAAAGACAACGAATTGCCATTGCACGTGCGATGCTAAAAGATCCAAAAATCTTACTTCTTGATGAAGCTACTTCTTCTTTAGATGCAGAAAGTGAATCCGTTGTTCAAGAAGCACTTGAACGGCTTATGACAGACAGAACAAGTGTGATTATTGCTCATAGGCTTTCAACAGTTAGAAATGCTGATAGAATTGCTTTTATCAACGGTGGTCAAATCTTGGAATTAGGGAGTCATGAAGAGTTGATGAATCTGGAAAGTGGTATGTATAAGCAATTTGTGAAGCAACAATTAAACTAAAAGCTTAGAACTTTAATATTTGTACTTTTGAGTATGAACCGGTTGAAACTTTTGCTAAAATCGAAATGGTGGAAGCGTGTCACCAACAAATATGTTCTAGCTGCTGTTTTTTTCTCCTTTTGGATGATTTTTATTGATAGGAGTTCCGTTTTGATACAGTATGAATTAGATTCCAAATTAAAGGCCTTAGAAGATGGAATTAATTTTTATAAAAAAGAATTAAAAAATACTGAAAATCAAATCGAAGCCCTTTCCTCAGACCCTGAGAAATTAGAGCGATTCGCGAGAGAAAATTTCTGGATGCACAGACCTGGTGAACAAGTAATTCTAGTTGAACCATTAAAAGATTAAGAGTGAGTGATAATATTATTCTACCAAATGGTCTAACATTGCCAATAACCGGAAAAAAGTCAGGAAATACCTTTCTCCCTTGGACAGGGGTCAAATCTCCTTTTTCTCATAAAAATTATATTGAGAAAATTGATGCAACTACAAATATTGAAAAATCGAACTCCATTGCCTTAAATGCTCTCAACAATGGTGCGTCATCTCTTATGATTCGAATAAAAAGCCATAAGGATCTACCAACTATTTTGAGGAATATACAACTTGATATTTGTCCCATTCATTTTAATGGGGATGTGGATCAAAAATTAATTTCAGAATCAATCAGATCGCTTTCTGATTCTCAAAACCCAAATGAATGGCATGGCAGTATGGACTTTGATCCTTTTAAAGAGGCTCTCACTAACAGCAATTGGCTATTAAGTTCTCTTGAAAAAAAGATTAAGAGATTAGATCTAAATACCCCAAAAAATGTTCGAATAATCTGTTCTCATACACATGCCATCCCTAGAAATAATTCTGTCGATCATGTTGCTTTTGCAATATCAAATTTGATAATTCAGTTAGATATATTAGGATGGGAAAATTCGAATAGATGTATAATTTTTATAAAATCTTACAATAATTATCTCGAGACAATCGCAATGACTCAAGCTATTAGAATTTTATGGAATTCAATTTTAAAGAAAAAGAATAGGACCGATTCATCCTTATGGATTTGTGGAGAAACATCATCAAATATTGAAAAAGACCCTCCTGAACATTTAATCGCAAGAGGCATTGAAGCTCAGTCTTTATGGCTAGGAGGTTGTGATGAAATTATTATTCATCCCGTGGAATTAAGTGCAAAAGGAAAACAATGGGCGCGGGATCAATTCCTTATCCTAGCTTATGAGACGGGACTTACCAAAGAAAGAGATATTTTAAAAGGCTCCTACCTTTTAGATGAATGGTCTAAGAAAATAATTTTAGCCGCGGAATTAAAAATAAGTGAATGGACTTCAAATCATTCTTTAATTAGAGAAATTCAAAATAAAAATTTGTGAGAATGAATGAGCAAAAACGTTTCTCACACGAATCAGACAATGCAGGGAAGCCACCTTATTTGCGTGGACCCTACAAAACAATGTATACAACCAAGCCCTGGACTATTAGACAATACGCAGGTTTTTCTACAGCAGAAGAAAGTAATTTGTTTTATAAAAAAAACTTAAAAGCTGGGCAGAAAGGCCTGAGTGTTGCATTTGATCTAGCAACACACCGAGGGTATGATAGTGACCACCCCAGAGTTACTGGAGATGTTGGAAAAGCAGGAGTAGCAATTGATAGTGTTGAAGACATGAAACGACTTTTTAATGGAATACCATTAGACCAAATGTCAGTTTCCATGACAATGAATGGCGCCGTAATTCCCATACTAGCCTTTTTCATTATTGCAGGTAAAGAGCAAGGGGTTAAAATGAGTGAACTTAACGGAACGATACAAAATGATATTCTAAAAGAGTTTATGGTTAGGAATACATACATCTATCCGCCAGATGATAGTATGCGAATAATTGGTGATATTTTTAAATTCACTAGCAGAAATATGCCAAAATTTAATAGTATCAGTATCTCAGGATATCATATGCAAGAGGCAGGAGCAACTGCTGAAATCGAATTAGCTTACACTTTAGCCGATGGAATTGAATATCTTAAAACAGGCCTATCATCTGGATTAGAAATAGATGATTTTGCACCAAGGATAAGCTTTTTTTGGGGCATTGGAATGGACTTTGTAACTGAAATCGCAAAGCTCAGAGCTGCTCGAGTTTTATGGGCCCAAATTGTTGAAAAATTTGGAGCAAAAAATCCTAAAAGCAGCGCCCTGAGAACACATTGCCAAACTAGCGGCTGGAGTTTAACTGAGCAGCAACCCTTTAATAATATCTCGCGGACAGCTTTTGAAGCTTTATCAGCTGTAATAGGAGGGACTCAATCATTGCATTCAAATGCTTTAGATGAGGCAATAGCTCTACCAACAGAGTATTCAGCTAAGATTGCTCGAGAAACTCAAATCCATTTACAATCAAAAATTGGACTTTTAGATTTTGTAGATCCTTTTGGAGGAAGTATTGTTATTGAAAAAAGAACTTCCCAATTATTATCTGACGCAGGGAAATTAATTAAAGAAATAGAAAATGCGGGAGGAATGACAAAAGCCATTGAGTTAGGCATTCCAAAAATTCGTATTGAAGAATCTGCAGCCATTAAACAAGCTAGATTGGATTCAGGAAAGGAAATACTTGTTGGTGTAAATGCATTTCAAAGAAAAGAAGTTGAAGCACTCGAAGTTCGCCAAGTTGATAACTCAAAAGTTCGTGAGTCACAATTAAATCAAATTAATTTCTTAAAAAAATCAAGAGATAATGATGCGGTAACCATTGCTCTTGAAAACTTGAGAATATGTGCTCAAAGCAAAAAAGGAAATATCTTAGAAAAAGCCATTACAGCTGCAGAACTCAGAGCAACGCTTGGCGAAATTAGTAGTGTTTTGGAATCAGTATTTGGTCGTTACAAAGCAAATAATTCTGTAATTTCAGGTGTGTATAAAAAAGAAAATGCCCAGGATCCAGCTTTTATCAAAGCAAAAAATATGAGTTCGTTGTTTTTCCAACGCGAGGGAAGAGCTCCCAGGATTCTAATAGCTAAAATGGGTCAAGATGGGCATGATCGAGGTGCTAAAGTTGTGGCTTCAAGTTTTGCGGATATTGGTTTTGATGTTGATCTAGGACCATTGTTTCAAACTCCGGAAGAAACTGCAAAACAAGCTATTGAAAATGATGTTCATTGGATTGGTGTTTCATCTCTTGCTGCCGGGCATAAAACGTTAGTTCCTGAATTAATTAAATCACTTAAAAATTTAAATCGTTCGGATATTCAAATCATTGTTGGTGGTGTTGTGCCGAAGGTGGATTATGATTTTCTTTTTTCTCTTGGAGTAGTTGCAATATTTGGACCAGGTAGTCCTATTTCAGAATCAGCTTCAAAAATATTAGATCTTGCATTAAACGATAGGTTTTAAATTATGTCTATAAATCCAAATGCAAAACCTTTACCTAAAACTTCTTTCGACCTTGACTCATTAGCTCGGGGGATTCAAGTCGGTGACAGATCTATGCTTTCTCAGGCAATAACATTAGTGGAAAGTAGAAAAGCAGCTGATAGGGGTTTAGCAGAAAAATTACTTCAGTCCTTGCCAAAAAGTAAGAATATTAGCTTTAGAATTGGTATTACGGGAAATCCAGGAGTAGGGAAAAGCACTTTAATTGAGCAGTTAGGAAATAATTACATTGAAAGCGGTCATAAAATTGCGGTACTCGCATTTGACCCCAGTAGTCCTAATAGCGGAGGGAGCATCCTTGGGGACAAAACACGAATGGAGAAATTATCTAAAGAAGATAATGCTTTTATAAGACCTTCATCATCATCAGGTCAACTAGGTGGTGTTGGAAATAGTACTAGAGAAATAATTTACCTCTGTGAAGCAGCAGGATACGATCGAATAATAATAGAAACAGTAGGTGTTGGTCAAAATGAAATTACAATTAATGATTTCGTTGACTGTTTTGTCCTAATTGCTCTGCCGGGGGCAGGAGATGAAATTCAAGGAATAAAGCGCGGAATTATAGAAAAGGCAGATATTTTAGCCGTTAACAAAGCAGATGGAGAACAAATAAACTTGGCAAAAATCGCATTAGGTTTTTTTAAGAATGTATTACACTTGTTTTCACATGAAGATGGTTGGTTAGTTCCGGCAATTTTAACAAGCGCTAAAGAGAACAAAGGGGTTGATAATCTTTTAGAGCTAATTGAAAAATGTTGCAGACATAGAATGCACGCTGGATATCTTGATTTTAGAAGAAAAAAACAGAATGAAATCTCATTCGATAAAAATTGGAGATACCAAATTATTAATGAGCTAATTCAGGAAAAACATTTCCACGAACTTAATAAATCACTGAAAGAGCAAATCATTAAGGGAAGTATAACATCAGAAAAAGCTCTTGATATTTTTATTAAAGAATTTCGGGAGACAATTAAAACTCCTCGATAACTTCTTGCCTTAAATAATTTAGAGCAGATTTAGAGGGTATATTTTCCATTTGCATAAATGCTCTTAAAATAGCTTTACTTAATTCAGCGCCGCCTGCTTCGGGCCCGAGATCAGCAGAAACCGTATTTACAATTGAGACCATAGTACTCTTTGAAGCAACAACCATCTCCCACATTTTATCCGAAACATATATTTGTTGACTAAGATTGTGTTCAAACTCACTTCTAATATTCTGTTGAATAAGAAGTAAATACTCTTGATTAGTAAGATTACCAGCTTTCACTCTTATCAAGAGAGAATTTGGACTAATCCGTTCCAGAAATAATGCCAAACGCTCATAAGCCTGCATTCTAATGGGAAGTGATTGCTTTTGAGTAGCTCTCACTCTCTCGCTTCTTCTTCTCTTATCCTCGTTTTCTAAAAAACTTGACATCATTAGATAAACGACAATCAGAATTAAAATAGAGGGGAAAATGGTACGAAAAGTGTCTAAAAAAATATCCATGAAACAAATATCGGCCATTTACCGGCAATTCATACTTTTACACACATGCTTCTTCTATCTAACCGAGTCAGGTCTTTGGCAGTGCCCATGACTATTGAAATGACAAAAAAAAGTCGTGAATTGCAAGAAGCAGGGCACGACATTGTAAGTTTAAGTCTGGGAGAACCTGATTTTGACACTCCAGATTTTATCAAATCTTCGGGGAAAAGTGGTATTGATGAGAATTATTCTCATTATATGCCTGTTCCTGGCTATCTAGATCTGAGACAGGCGATTTCAGAAAAATTTAAAAGAGATAATAACCTTTCCTACGATCCGAATGAAATAATTGTAAGTACTGGAGCTAAGCAGTCGATAGCAAATATAGTTTTAGCAATTGTTAACCCAGGAGATGATGTTATAATTCCCGCTCCATACTGGGTTTCATATGCAGACCTGGTTAAATTTATTGGAGGAAATATTGTTTCTCCAAAAGCAGGATTAAATCAGGGTTTCAAAATAACACCAGCTCAATTAGAAGATTCAATAACAAAAAAGACTAAATTAATGATCTTCTCTAGCCCAAATAATCCAAGTGGCGCTATGTACTCTAAAGAGGAGCTTAGATCTCTTGTTGATGTTCTTAAAAAACATCCTGAAGTTTGGGTGATTAGTGATGAGATATACGAATACATAAGCTACGCGAAAAAACATATAAGTATTGCCTCATTTGAAGGAATGAGAGATCGAGTTGCGACGGTAAATGGTCTCTCAAAGGGATTTGCCATGACTGGATGGAGAATAGGCTTTATGGGGGCTCCTGAAACATTGGTAAAAGCATGTGAAAAAATTCAAAGTCAATTCACAAGTGGAGCTTCTAGTATTGCCCAGAGAGCAGCAATCTCTGCAGTTCTTGCTGGTCCGGAAAAAGTTTCATACATGGTTAAGGATTTCACAATTAGAAGAAAGATATTGGCAGATATTCTCAAAAAAGCCAAATATTTAAATTTCATAGAGCCAGAAGGAGCATTTTATCTTTTTGTAGATGCATCAAACTACTTAAATGAAACTTATAAAACCGCATTGGATTTATGTATGGCAATTCTAGATGGAGGTGTAGCATCTGTGCCAGGAGAGGCATTTGGACTAGATGGATATATACGATTCAGCTATGCAGCCTCTGAAGAGAATCTTATAAAAGCAGGAGAGCGTATAATCGCCACCTTGATTTCAATTAAATCGAATTAAGTGAATGATTCAAATCGCAAAATATTATTTATAATCCGTGAATGGGTTAACCTGAGAATTTATAGCAGTAAACATGTTGTTATAAAATTATTCCGTTATGTTAGCGTTCCTCTGTCTCTAACTGCAATTTTCTCTCTAGCATATAGTCACGGATTTTCCTTATCAGAAGACGAATGCCTAAAGGTAAACTACTTACTTAAAACCACTATTGGATTTTATATTATTAAGTATTTGATTGAGCTTTTTTACTCATTTTCACCTCTGGAATATATAAAAAATTCCAAATGGGAAAGTGGGCTAATTGTTTATATGATAATTAATATTTTATGTATAAATATTTTTAATATTGAAATAATATCCTCGCTGGGAACTTTCCTCGGCTTACAACAACTTGACCAATTCATGATGTTGTTTATTCAAGGATATTTCTTAGTTTTTGTGGCTTTAGAAACTGGAAAAGCTAGTAGACTTTTACCTTATCTAAAATTAAGCCCACCCGCTCTTTTAGTTTCTAGTTTTCTTATTATCACTTCTCTTGGTTCACTTTTTTTATTAATGCCAGAAATGACAAAAAGCGGGGTTTCAATGAGCATTTATGAAGCTTCATTTACAAGTGTTTCTGCAGTTAGTGTTACAGGGTTGAATATTATCAATGTTGCAGATTTTTTAAGCTTTAAAGGGAAAATTGTGGTAATGATTCTAATACAGTTAGGCGGTTTAAATTTCATTGCATTTGCTAGCATTTTTGCACTTTTAGCAAACTCACGGATCGGAACTCGATACAAGAGTCTCATTCAGGTGGAATATAGCTCTGACTCGCTGGAATCATCAGCACTTCTGATTCGACAAATATTTAGATTCTCAGTTATATTTGAAATTGCAGCGGCCGTTTTATTATTTTTTTCTTGGGGGAATTATGAATTTGAGCAAATAGGAGACAAAATTTTCTTTAGCATATTTCATGCAATATCAGCATTTAATAATGCTGGATTTACATTATTTCCAGAAGGATTAGCGCACCCTTTAATTAGTCAAAATATTTCCTTTATGTCAATAATGGCTGCAACAATTGTCTTGGGTGGTTTAGGCTTTGGAACAATCCATGATTTATTCTCATATCGAGCGGTTCTAGTCCGAAGAAAAAACCCATGGAAACATTTAAAAGTTAATTCGAAAATCTCTCTGTACTCGACGATATTTTTGATTCTTATAGGGTCTTTATTTTATGGATTATTGGAAAATAAAGAAATACTCGATGGATTGAAAATTTGGAGTCAGTCATTCTTATCCTTTATTCAAGTGACCATTGGAAGGACTGCAGGATTTAACATAATGGAAATAGGAGACCTAGCTCTCCCTACCCTACTAATATTAATGATTCTCATGTTTATAGGCGGGGCATCAGGTTCAACAGCAGGAGGCATCAAGACATCAACATTTACCTTGGTATTAATGAATGCGATATCAACAATTAGGGGACGAAAACGAGTCGAGCTATTTAGGCATACAATTCCTGTTGAGATGTTAAATCTTGCGCTGAGCGTTTTTCTCTTCACTTTAGGTGGAATTTTATTAGGAATATTTTTATTGACAATTACTGATGGACATCTAGGATTAACTCAAATAGTATTTGAACAAGTGTCTGCATTCTGCACAGTTGGATTATCCATGGGTATAACTTCAGAATTAAGCTCGGCTGGCAAAACAATTCTAATGATATCTATGCTAATTGGTCGAATTGGTACTGTAACTTTGGCTTTTGCTTTAACAAGAAGAAAAAAAGAATCCCATGATTACACATATCCAAAAGCACAAGTTCAAGTTGGATAGTATTTGCTGCCAATGAAAATTGTAAAACCATACCATACAGAGGGGTCTAAAAAAGAACAAGTTGCAGAAATGTTTGACTCTATTTCTGGACGATATGATTTCCTAAATCGGTTTTTATCACTTGGGATTGATATCAATTGGAGAAAGCAGACTGTTGATTTTTTAAAAAAAACTGACTCAACTTCAATTCTTGACGTAGCTACTGGAACAGCAGATTTAGCAATTTCAATAAATAAAGGAATTCCAAATTCTCAAGTTACCGGCATTGATATTTCTTCGGGAATGATTGAAGTGGGAAGACAGAAAATATCACGCCGTAAATTAGATTCAAGTATAAATCTAATTATCGGAGATGGAGAGAATTTACCCTTTGACGATAACTCCTTTGATGCAGTAACTGTAGCTTTTGGTGTGAGGAATTTCGAGGATTTAGAAAAAGGTTTGTCGGAAATGAATCGGGTTATAAAACCAGGGGGATGCATAGCTATTCTTGAATTTTCCAAACCGGAAAAAACCCCATTTAAGCAACTTTATTTCTTTTATTTTAAATACATTTTACCAACCTTGGGAAGGTGGGTTTCTAAAGATGCCTCCGCATACTCATATTTACCCGCTTCTGTTGATGCATTTCCCTACGGTGAAAAATTTATGTCAAAACTGAGTGAATTCAATTTTGAGAACATAAAGTCCCAAACGTTGACATTTGGAATCGCAACACTTTACGTTGCTTATACTTCAAAAAAGAATTGATCGTTAAATACACATGAGAATGCGATTCCTTCTGCTTATAATATTTATTACCAGCATTGATATAGATGCATTTGGACAGCATCGGTCACTTAATCTTCCACGATATGACCAAAAACCGCTTCATTTCGGCTTTATTCTGGGAACAAGTAATTTAGGTTTCACATATCGCACTCAAATTCAATGGCCTCAAGATATTTACAATGTCAAGATTGGCCGGCAATTAGGCTATACTGTCGGAATAGTCTCTAATATTCGTTTAAGCAAAAACCTTGATTTACGTTTCATACCCACCTTTACATCGGGCGAGCGAAAGCTTTTCTTTGATGCTGTTGACCCTAGTGATGGAAAAAGAAAATGGATTGAACGCAGGATGGAATCAGCACTAATAATATTCCCATTAGAAATAAAGTGGAAAACAAATCGGATTGATAATCATAGATGGTATGTATTAGGAGGTCTTTATGGGGCATTAGATTTGTCATCAAAAGCTAAAGTCGTTGATGATCGTATTTTCAAATTACAGCAAAGTGACTTTGGTATTGATATAGGTGTCGGAATTGATATTTACTTTGAGTACTTTAAACTATCACCCCAGTTAAGAGCAACATTTGGAAGAGGCAATTTAAGAGTTAATGACAACACCGGTTATGCAGATGCTCTTCCTGTTCTAAATACTCGAGCTATCTCCTGGATTTTTACTTTTGAGTAATAGTCTTGATTAAGTACTTATTTCATAAAGGAGAATTGCGGCAGCAGTTGCGACGTTTAAGCTTTCCGTTTTGCTTTTTGGAGACCTTTGAATCGAAACGAAATGATCACATCGAGATTTCCAAAAATCACTTGGGCCATTACCCTCATTACCTAGGATTAGACAACCTCTGCTTGATACCAAAGCATCCTTTGGTGACTCTCCTTTCATATCTGCTAAAACGATGATTCTCTTCTCCTTTCTCACAAGAATATCAAGATTGGAATCACTTTCAAACACCAATGGCAGCCTTGCTAAAGAGCCCATACTAGCCTGAACTACTTTGGGACTATATGGGTCGACTGTTCCAGGAGGTATAGCCAACCAATCTAATCCAAACCAATCAGCAAGTCTAATTAAAGCTCCAGTATTTCCAGGATCTTGTACTCTATCTAAGATCATCGACCATGAATTAGCATGAGGTTTAAAACTTTGCATTTTTACTATAGCTATACACTCTTGGGGATTATCTAAAGATGAATGCTTTTTCAATTGCTCATTTGAAAGTATTATGGACTTAGGATGATTCTCAAAAAACCCATTCTGAATAGTAAACAAAAACATAATCTCAAAATTCTCAGAAATGAATTCTCGTAAAACTTTTGGATTTTCAACAATGAACATTTTTCTTTCCCATCTTATCTTTTTAGAATGCAACGAGAAAATAATCTTTGAATGACTTTTTGAAAACATGAGATTGGAATTAATACCGGAAAGTTCGTTCAATTATATTTAAATTTGAAGCAAAATATTCTTATGATAGCTCCATCAATTCTTGCTGCAGATTTTGCAAACCTACAACGCGACATAGAAATGATTAATGCAAGCGAGGCTGCATGGTTTCACATAGATGTAATGGACGGTGTATTTGTTCCAAATATTTCATTTGGATTACCGGTTTTAAAAGCAATTAAAAAATATGCGCAGAAGCCATTGGATGTTCATTTAATGATTGCTCAACCGGAAAGGTATATTAAAGAATTTAAAAATGCAGGAGCTGACATTTTAACCGTTCATATAGAAGCATCAACACACCTGCACAGAACCATTCAAGAAATCCGTTCACTGGGTATGCTTGCTGGCGTTGCACTAAACCCGCATACTCCTGTAGAAAGCTTAAGTGAGATTCTAAATGACATTGATGTTGTTTGCTTAATGAGCGTGAATCCTGGCTTTGGAGGACAATCATTCATTCCGAGAACTTTTGATAAAATCCAAATTTTAAAAGAGATGATTACAAACAGTCAAAGTAAGACCAAGATAGAAATTGACGGTGGTGTCAATTTAGATAATGCTTTAGAACTAAAAACTCAAGGAGCAGATATACTGGTCGCAGGAAATGCTGTTTTTAAATCTGAATCACCAATAAAAACAATCTCAATGCTAAACAAATCTTAATTGTTTCAAATAGTTTCTATTTCACGGGGGTAATAATGAATTAAATCTCAGAAATAAGCATTGATATGAAAGAAAAATAATACGTTTGCAACTTAGATAAAAAAATAAACTCAGAACCAGACCTCATGGCCATAGATAAAATTCAAGAATTACTTGGAGAACAAGCAAAATATCTTCTAGAGCATAAATCTACCGCAATAACTAAAGATCAAATTCATCTACCGTCAGGCAATTTTATTGATGATAATTTTTTAGGCACAAATCGTGGAATACCAACTCTTAGATCTTTGCAGCAACTATATGGTACGGGTAGGCTTGCGAATACTGGTTACATGAGTATTCTGCCTATAGATCAAGGTATTGAGCATTCAGCTGGAGCAAGTTTTGCGCCGAATCCACTATATTTTGACCCAGAAAATATTGTCAAATTAGCGATTGATTCTGGTTGTAATGCAGTTGCCTCAACTTTTGGGGTCTTAGCAAATGTATCTCGAAAATATGCCCATAAAATACCATTCGTAGTTAAACTAAATCACAACGAATTTTTGTCATATCCAAATCAATATGATCAAACTATGTATGGATCTGTCGAAGACGCATGGAACATGGGTGCAGTAGCAGTTGGAGCAACTGTTTACTTTGGCGCTCAAGAATCACGTCGACAATTATTAGAAGTTTCAGAGGCATTTGAACGCGCTAGAGAACTTGGAATGGCTACTATTTTATGGTGTTATACTAGAAATTCAGGATTCAAAGTTGATGGAGTAGATTATCATACCTCTGCTGATTTAACAGGACAAGCAAATCATCTTGGTGTAACAATTCAAGCAGATATAATTAAACAAAAATTACCGACAAATAATGGCGGATACAATGCCACAAAACATGGGAAAACTCACCAGAACGTTTACTCAAAATTATCCTCTGACCATCCAATTGATCTAACAAGATATCAGGTTGCAAATTGTTACATGGGAAAAATTGGTTTGATAAACTCAGGAGGCGAATCTAAAGGAGCAAGTGATCTATCAGAATCCGTAATCACAGCAGTGATAAATAAGCGAGCCGGCGGACAAGGTTTAATTCTTGGCAGGAAAGCATTTCAAAGACCTTGGAGTGAAGGAGTCGATTTATTAAATACTGTTCAGGACGTTTACCTGAATAAGAATATCTCAATTGCCTAAATAAAATTTTATGTCTTCAGATTGGTTTCAACGTCAGAAAGAAGGGATTACGACCCCAACGCAAGAAAAGAAGGAAACACCTGATGGATTGTGGCATGGCTGCCCAAAGTGTAAAGTAATAGTATCTATTGATGAATATCAAGGAAATTTTTGGGTCTGCGGCAACTGTGGACATCATAATGGCATTGAGGCCATTGATTATTTTTCATTCTTATTTGATGATGGTCAATACAGAGAATTAGACCCTAATATGACCTCTCTTGACCCACTTAACTTTGAAGATACCAAAAAATATAAAGACCGTCTTAAGGCCGCAAAAGATAAAACAGGGCTAAAGGACGCCATTACGACTGCTACCGGCAATTTAGACCAAATGCCAGTATCAATAGCAGCGATGAATTTCAAATTTATTGGAGGAAGTATGGGATCTGTGGTTGGTGAAAAAATATCTCGAGCTATTGATTTTAGCTTAAAAAATAAAATACCTTTCATAATGATCAGTAAAAGTGGTGGTGCAAGAATGATGGAAGCAGCTTTTTCTTTGATGCAAATGGCTAAAACTTCTTCTAAACTTGCTCTTTTAGACGAAGCTAAAATTCCTTATGTGAGTCTTTTAACAAACCCAACAACTGGCGGAGTGACTGCCTCATATGCTATGCTAGGCGACATAAATATCGCTGAGCCTGGGGCATTAATAGGTTTTGCGGGCCCAAGAATCGTTAAAGAAACCATAGGTAAAGACTTACCAGAAGGCTTTCAAACTAGTGAATTTGTCAAAGAACATGGCTTTATTGATTTCATTGTAAAGAGAAGAGAACTTAAAATGAAAATATCAAATTGGCTGCGATGTGTAAGCAATCTTCCAAAACCTGCTGAAGCCAAGTGATTTTTTTGTAATTTTGCAAACTTCCGATAGTCGGAGCTATTACAGCACAAACATCTAAATGATTAAGGCATGTATTTGAATTCAGAAAAAAAGCGTGACATTTTCGCGCAGCACGGTAAGTCAAAAGAAGACACTGGAACAGCAGAAGGGCAAATAGCTCTATTCACTTATCGAATAACTCACTTAACAGAGCATCTCAAAAAGAACCGAAAGGATCACAATACAGAGCGCTCATTAATCCGTCTAGTGGGTAAACGAAGAGGACTTCTAAACAACCTTCAAAAGAATCAAATTGAACGCTATCGGGCGATAGTTGAAAAATTGGGTCTCAGAAAATAAAAATATAGGATTCCAAATACAGGAATCTAAAAAGGCAATTCAATATTGAATTGCCTTTTCTCATTGATAAAAGCAGACGTTAGTTAATACAAGTATCGAAAAACATAAAGAATGAAAGCACCAGAACCAATACATCAAAGCATAACTCTTAAAGACGGAAGAGTAATAACATTAGAAACGGGAAGAATGGCCCGTCAAGCAAATGGCTCTGTCCTATTGACTTGTGGAGGCACAGCGCTACTGGCAACGGTAGTAGCGTCTAAAGAGGCTCGACCAGGAGTTGATTTCTTGCCTTTATCCGTTGAATACAAGGAGAAATTTGCTGGTGCCGGCAGAGTCCCAGGAGGTTTTTTAAAGCGTGAAGGACGGCCTAGCGATCGAGAGGTATTGGTTTGCCGTT
>CAJWXO010000020.1 GCA_913049755.1 uncultured Cryomorphaceae bacterium | reverse complement strand
TTTTCTAAAGGCAGAATGGAAAGTTCTAGGAGTTTTTGTTGTTATCGCCGGTACGTTGCTTGCCTGGTCTGCAGAGTTGGAAGCAGTAGCACAGCATACGGACTGGGTAATAGCTATTTCTTTTCTGATTGGTGCTGTTTTCTCAGCTTTTGCAGGATGGATTGGAATGAATATAGCAACTAAAGCAAATGTGCGCACTACTCAGGCTGCTAGAACATCTTTATCTCAGGCCTTAAGAGTGTCTTTCACAGGAGGAACAGTGATGGGTCTTGGAGTAGCAGGGTTGGCTGTGCTAGGCTTAAGCACATTATATATCATTTTTACTGGTATGTATGACAATATGCAACAAGCTTTAGAGGTCTTAGCAGGATTTTCATTAGGGGCAGAGTCAATAGCACTTTTTGCACGTGTGGGTGGAGGTATATTCACAAAAGCAGCAGATGTTGGTGCGGATTTAGTTGGGAAAGTTGAAGCTGGAATACCAGAAGATGATCCTCGGAATCCGGCAACTATTGCGGATAATGTAGGAGATAATGTAGGTGACGTTGCCGGAATGGGAGCTGATTTATTTGGTTCATATGTTGCAACAATGTTGGCAACTATGGTTTTGGGTCGTGAAGTCATATCTGATGACAATTTTGAAGGTAATGCTCCTATTTTGTTACCTATGCTTATCGCAGGGTTAGGTATAATCTACTCCATTATAGGAACTCTGTTCGTTCGTATTAAAGATGAAAACTCTAGCGTTATGCAGGCAATGAACTTGGGTAACTGGAGCTCAATGATCCTTACTGCCATTTCAAGTTATTTTGTTATTCAATGGATGCTACCAGAGACAATGACATTTGAAAGAGGGGATGTTATTTTAAATATTTCTCAAATGGATGTTTTTTGGGCTATTATACTAGGTTTAGTAGTTGGAACATTAATGAGCCTAGTAACGGAATACTACACTTCAATGGGTCGTCGTCCGGTGAATAGCATTATTCAGCAAAGCTCAACTGGGCATGGCACAAATGTTATTGGAGGATTGGCAATAGGTATGGAATCTACTGTTCTTCCTATTATCATCTTAGCTACCGGTATCTATGGATCCTTTGAGCTAGCAGGCCTATATGGAGTTGCGATAGCAGCTGCAGGAATGATGGCAACAACTGCAATGCAGTTGGCTATCGATGCTTTTGGTCCAATCGCTGATAATGCAGGAGGCATTGCTGAGATGAGCGGCTTGCCGAGCGAGGTAAGAGAGAGAACTGATAATCTGGATGCTGTGGGAAACACAACAGCAGCTACAGGAAAGGGATTTGCAATTGCCTCTGCTGCATTGACAGCTCTTGCTTTGTTTGCTGCCTATGTGGGCTTAGCTGGAATTACTAGTATAGATATTTATAAAGCAGATGTTCTTTCCATGTTGTTTGTTGGGGCGATGATACCGTTCTTTTTTAGTTCTTTAGCAATTTCTGCTGTTGGTAAGGCAGCCATGGAAATGGTGAAGGAGGTGCGCAGACAGTTTAAAGAGATTCCGGGCATAATGGAGGGCACGGGTAAGCCTGAATATGAAAAGTGTGTTGAAATATCTACGGCAGCATCAATTCGTGAAATGCTAGCGCCGGGTGCGCTAGCGTTATTATCTCCTATTATTGTCGGTTTTGCATTTGGCCCCGAAGCACTTGGAGGTTTGCTTGCTGGTATTACTGTAAGTGGTGTTTTGATGGGAATGTTTCAAAATAATGCAGGAGGAGCCTGGGATAATGCTAAGAAGTCTTTTGAAAAAGGAGTAGAGATTGATGGAAAGATGGAATATAAAGGGTCTGATGCGCACAAGGCATCTGTCACAGGAGATACGGTTGGAGATCCATTTAAAGACACATCAGGGCCTTCAATGAATATTTTGATAAAGCTAACTTCTATTGTTGCCTTAATCATCGCTCCATTTATATCAATTGGAGAGTCCTCACAGCATGATAGTCATTCAATAACCGTTGTTAGCTCTGAGGTGGTAATAGATAAGTCTGAAGAGTCTCCATCATCCAAATCAGTATTAAGCCAAGATTGAATTTATCCTAAAATTTAAATCTGAAGATTCAGAATGTCTCTAATCTTAGTTGATTATTAAGATGAAAGGTCTGTAAAAAAGCTCCGAAATTTTTCGGGGCTTTTTTATGGAAATTTTTAAAATCACCAATTTAACTCTGCATCTATTTTTGAAATAATCTTACCAAGATCTTCTGCGTTATCGGCGAAATTATTATTATCTACATCAATAATTAAAAGTTTGCCCTTGTCATATCCTTTTACCCAGTCTTGATATCTAATATTTAAGCGTTTGAGATAATCGAGCCGAATAGAATTCTCGTATGGCCTGCCTCGTTTTTGAATTTGCTCAACTAAAGTAGGCACAGAGGCATTGAGGTAAATTAATAAATCTGGGGGATTAATGAATTCCTCCATCAGGTCAAATAGTCTCATATATGCATCAAAGTCTCTTGATGACATTAATCCCATATCGTGAAGATTAGGGGCAAAAATCGTACTGTCCTCATAGATTGTACGATCCTGTATAACAGTTTTTTTTCCCTTTCGAATGTCATGGATTTGTCTAAATCTACTATGGAGGAAAAAGATTTGTAAGTTGAAGGACCAACGCATCATGTCTCCATAAAAATCATCTAGATATGGATTATGTTCTACTTCTTCGTAATGAGCTTCCCAACTGTAATGTTTTGAGAGCAGTGTTGTTAGAGTTGTTTTCCCTGAGCCGATATTTCCGGCAATAGCAATATGCATATTTATAATTTACGTTTTGGATAGTTTAAATTTAAGGATTTCTTCCATAAGTTTTCTGTCATTTGATAAGCGAGGGATCTTATTTTGCCCGCCGAGTTTTCCTTTTGACTTGAGCCATTGATGAAATATGCCTGGTTCAGCTTTTATAATGATAGGAAGTCTCAGAATCATGTCTTTATATCGTTTAGCTTCATAGTCAGAATTGAGCTTTTTTAATTCATCATCAAGAGCTCTGGCAAAATTCTGATAATTATTAGGCTCAATAGCAAATTCAATTAACCATTCATGTGCTCCATTTTCTTTCCCTTTCATGAATAATGGGGCGGCAGTATAATCAATAATTTCAGAATTTGTTTTTTTACACGCTGCTATCAATGCTTTATCTGCATTCTCAATAATAAGTTCCTCACCAAATGCATTTATAAAATGGCGAGTTCGTCCTGTGACTTCTATCCTATATGGGTTTAGAGAAATGAATCTAATAGTATCACCAAGAATATATCTCCACAGTCCACTATTAGTACTTATTATAACAGCGTATTCGATTTCAGTTTTAACCTCTTCAAGGTTTATAGCTTTCGATATGCGGCCATGAAAGTCGCATAGAGGAATAAATTCATAATAAACACCGTGGTCAAGCATCAGTAGCATTCCGGGTTCTCCTAGGCGATCTTGTAGAGCGAAAAACCCCTCTGAAGCATTATATGTTTCTAAAAACTTACAATTATCCGGAAGTAAATTTTTAAAGCTTTCAGAGTATGGTGTAAAGCTTACTCCTCCATGACAAAATAGTTCTAGATTAGGCCAAATTGAACTTATCGATTCATTGCCATTTAATGACAGCACATGCCTAATTAAAACTAGCATCCAAGATGGAACTCCAAAAAGTGAAGTTATATTTTGGTTTATTACTTGGCGAGATATTTTTTCCACTTTTTCCTCCCAATCTTCAAGAAGAACTATGTCATTTGATGGAGTTGATCTCCATTCTGCCCAAAATGGAAGATTTTGAATCATGATTGCTGAAAGGTCGCCGTAGTAAGATATGTTTTGGAGGTCATTAATTTTACTTGACCCTCCGAGACGTAATGATAGACCATCAAATAGCTGGCTTTGTGGGCATTGGTCGGTATAAATAGCAAGCAAGTCTTTTCCAATTGAGAGATGACAATCATTAAGAGATTCCCGGCTGACGGGGATGAATTTACTTTTAGAATTAGTAGTACCACTACTTTTAGCAAACCATTGTATCGGTCCATCCCAAAGTAGGTTTTGCTCCCCTTTCATAGTTCTCTCGATCCATGGGGTTAGTGACTCATAATTAACAATTGGCATTGCCTCTTTGTATTCCTCATATGACATCTCTTTAGAGATACTGTATTTCTGACCATAAACGGTATTCTCCGCATGAGATAATAGATTTTTCAGAATTCTTCTTTGAGATATATGTGGCTCATTCTTCATTAATTCTATTGACGCCATTCTGCTTTTTAAGCGCCATTTAATTAAATCTGTAATAGGAGAAAAGGCCATAATTTTGGGTAAGTTACCTTTGACACATAAAGTTAATCAATTAGTATGCATGCAGAAGGACCTACTTTCAAGTTATTTAATGTTTTAAAATCACCAGTTCAAGTATATGCTGAAGTAGGAGAACATATCCTTCATCTAAACGCATTAATAGGCAGGGCTATTTCTATAGAATATAGAGGATTGGCTATTTGTAAATCTTGCAAAGGAGATTTTGATAGTATTTTTCGAATGGGGTGTTGTAAAAAGTGTTTTTTTGAAAGTCCTCTCGCGGGTGATTCAATTTTGCGCCCAGAGCTAAGTAGGGCACATTTAAATATTGAAGATAGAGACTTAGGTCATGAAAAATTATTTCAACTTCAACCCCATGCTGTCTACTTGGCAGATGCTGGTCAAATCAAAGTGGGCGTAACTAGACTTGACCAAGTTCATAATCGATGGATGGATCAAGGAGCAGGTCGCGCTCGAATCATTGCAAAAACAAATAATCGTTATGAAGCAGGTTTAATAGAAGTAGAATTAAAATCTTTATACTCGGATAAAACAAACTGGAGGAAAATGTTAAATAACAAAAGTGATGATAGGGATCTTGGAGAAGAGGCAATTCATGCTAGGGAATATGTATCAAATAACTTGCGAGGCTTTTTTGATTTAGAGGGAGAGCAACAAGAGATTCATTATGATTATAATGCTACTCCAGAAAACATCAATAGCTTTAGTTTTAAAGGCGCTGGAAAATTTAAAGGAGATCTATTTGGACTAAGAGGCCAGTATTTAATATTTTCAAATGGTGACGCTATAAATTTGAGAAGCCATGAGGGAATGGTTTTATCGTGGAGTTATTGATTGGAATTGCTTAACTCTGTTGGATTTCTGATATTTTAAATTTGAGTTTAAAAAGCCAAGATCCTAAATACATAATAGGTGTATCAAATAGTGCACAGAGAACTTTAAATAACCAACCGTCTAAAATCATTTTACCAATGGTCCCGAGAGATTCGGTATCAATAAAAATAATTCCAACGACCATAGTGGTGTCAATTAATTGAGAAATAATGGTTGAAAAATTATTTCTTAACCAGAGATGTTTACCACTTGTAACCTTTTTCCAAAAATGAAAAATTCTGACGTCGATGAGTTGTGCAAATAAATAGGCTACCATAGATGCAATAATAACTCTTTGGGAATTTCCAAATAACAAATCATAAGAACTATCAGATATGGGGGAATTTTCTATTGCGTCGAATTGAGAGCCAAGCCAGATCGCAAATAGCACAAAAATCAATGCTATAAATCCACTAAGAATAACATAATTAGTTCGTTTTTTTCCATAAAATTCAGAGAGAAAATCGGTAATAAGAAAAGTGATGGGGTATGGAAGAACACCTGCCGATAGAACAAAAGTATAAAAGCCCAAATCTAAGCTGATAAACTTATTAGCAATAAGGTTGCATACAACAAGCGAGGCAATGAAAAGACCTGCTAAAACTATATACAGCACAAGGGCCTGATGGTTTTTTTTCGCACTTAACCTAGAGTCCATTCTAAGCTTTTCAAAGTTTAAAATCCATAAGTCTCATTTGAGGACCATCGAGATTTTCTAATATTCGTATTTGTTTTTCTATGTCTTTCAAAAAGACACTTTTTGGTGAGAAAAAGATCTCACTTGATTTTACTTTTAGCATGTTTAGCGCTTCTTGTAAAGGGTCTTTTTGCGTTGGGAAAAACACTAGTCTTGCCGGTTCGTCTAAGGTAGACTGAACATCTTCTATGACATCTAAAAGCCCTCCAAATTCATCAATTAGACCAATTTCAAGAGCATCATTCCCAGAATAAACATGACCTTTTGCAAGGCTATCTACTTTTAATAAATCAATTTGTCTTCCCTCACTTACTACAGACTTAAACCTGTCATATGTATGATTTACGTTATTCTGTAAAACAGCTAATACTTCTTTGCTTGGTCCCTGATCAATTGCTATGAGATTGCTTAGTGGGTGAGTACCAACTTGTTGAGTCTTAATGCCTAGTTTATTATGCATTAATTCTTCTGCACTAAACATCAGTCCAAAAACACCGATTGAGCCAGTTATGGTCATTGGCGAAGCATAGATTTTTTTACAAGGAGCAGCTATGTAATAACCGCCGGACGCAGCTACATTTCCCATACTTACATAAACAGGTTTTTCTTCAGCGAGTAATCTAATGTTTTGCCAAATCATATCACTTGCTAAAGCAGATCCTCCGGGGGAGTTGATACGTAAAATAACAGCTTCTATTCTTTTATCTTTTCTTATTTTCGAAATTGCCTCAGCCATACCCCCATCAGTAATAGACCCGTCATTTCCGCCGTTACCATCTTTAATTTCTCCTTCAGCGACAAGTACAGCAATTTTATGAGCCCCAGAAGGTTTTTTAATAGATTTTTTATATTGAGAAATTCCAATTATTTGCTTTTTCTTAATCTCATACGAAAGGAGGTTTTCTAAAAACCCTTTAATACTATCTGGATATAAAGCATGTCCAATTAGCCCATATTGTAACGCTTTTTCAGCTTGAAGTAATGGTTGAGAATTTAACATATCATCCCATTTTGAGCTTTCCGATAGTTCTGGAATAGACTGAAAAATATCAGATTCTATACTAGACCAAAGAGAGTTTAATCGGGCAGAGGTTTGCTCTCGATTCGCACTAGACATTTCACTTGATATGAACGGTTCACCAGCACTTTTATAAATATTATCATTTCCACGTATTAAGTGTGCCTTAACCCCTAGCTTATCAAAGGCTTCTTTCCAGTATATAGGGGCACTGCTTAGTCCGCTAATTTCCAGAATTCCTTGAGGTGCAATAATCATTTCATCAGCAACAGAGGCTAGATAATAAGCTTTCTGAGTGTATATTTTTCCTGAAGAAATAATTTTTTTACCTTCTTCTGTAAATGCTTTCAAGGCATTTCTTAACTCCTGGAGACTAGCATATCCAGCATCAAATAATCCGATTTTTAACCAAATTGCATCTATTTTTGGATCAATTCTCGCAGCTTCTAAAGTGACTAAAATATCTGTTAAAGAGAGACTTTGAGGTTGGTCAAGAAGCTCAAATAGAAGTTGATTTGCTGCATTTGGCCGATCCTCAATAAGGCCTTCGAGCGTAATTTGCAGTGTAGTGTTCTCGAATACTTCCATATCATTTGAAGAAGAACTAGCGGCGACGCCAATTAAAATGGTAATAAAAAAAATAAAGAAGAGTCCAGCTACTACTCCTAAAAAGCTTGAAAAGAATACCTTCATGACAAATTTTAAAGTTTATAATTATTTCAAATGCAAATTACAGAACGCAAGGTAAGGTCTTGTAGTCAAAATAACAGGGTGTTGATTTTGCTAGGAAGCAATTCATTAGATCCACTTTTAGCTATCAATAGTGCGATCAGTGATATAATTCCACATGCCAAAATTCATAAAAAAGGAAGTTTGTTTTCTTCCAAATCATGGGGCTTTACCGGAAGGGATTTTTTGAATCAAATGATTGAAGTTGAATGGCAAGATTCCCTTTCTAAATTGATGACAGCTCTCCTGGGAATTGAAAAAAAACTTGGTCGAACAAGGAATGTTAAATCTAATAATTATGAGAACAGAATAATTGATATTGATATTATACTCTGGTCAGGTGGTGAATACGTTTCGGAGAATCTTGAAGTTCCTCACCCAAGGATGAATGAACGACTATTTGTATTAGTCCCGTTGTGTGAATATTGGGCTGATTGGATTCACCCCAGAGAAAAAACCACGATGGATTCATTATTAGCCTCTTGTAGCGATGAAAATTTGGTACATTTGTATAAAATAAACGAAAAAAAATAACGATGAAGTACGCAATCTTAGGAATTGTTTCAATAGCGTTTATCTCCTGCGCTCAAATTAAGGAGCTTGAAGCTACAGTGGACACTCTTAAAGGTGATTTGGCAAAAGTTCAAGTTGATAACGATGGTGATGGTGTATCGGATGCTTTTGATATGGAATCCAATACTCCAAAAGGAGCTCTTGTTGATGGGTCGGGAAGAGCATTAGATCTTGATGGTGATGGAGTGCGTCATGAATTGGATACTGATCCTTTTACTCAAAGAGGTGCACGCGTTGATGCTTCTGGTCGTGAATTAGATAGTGATGGTGATGGAGTACTTGATTCAAAAGATCAAGAGCAAAACACACCTTCCGGTGCACTTGTGAACTTTCAAGGTAAAAAGATAGAAGGGACTTTAACTAATAAAGTTGCAGCAGCTTTCATACCTGAAATGTACTTCTCTACAAATAGCGCTACGGTTTCCCTAGAGGACGAAGCAAAATTGACGGTTGTTGCAAAAATGATGAAAGCAAACCCTAGTCTTCGATTGTGTGTAGTAGGTCATACAGACAAATCGGGCTCTGAGAGAGTAAATCTCAAGGTGGGTGAGCGACGAGCAAAATCTGTAGTTAGGTCTTTAACCACTACTTTTCAGCTTTCTGAAGCTCGTTTTGAAATCAAGACTAAAGGTGAATCCGAATTGCTCAGTACAAAGAATGTACATAACAGAAGAGTTGAATTTCAATTCATTAAGTAATTCTGTGTAAAATAAATGATAACTAAAAAAGGGACTCATGTCCCTTTTTTAGTTATCATTTATCGCTTTATTTTGAATCAAATCGATATCTGCGAGTAGCTTCCCAAAGAACTGAACCACCACATACACTTACATTTAGACTGTGCTTTATCCCAAACTGTGGAACTTCAATTGCTCCGTCGCACAGGGCAAGAGTTTCTGTATCTATGCCATTTACTTCATTTCCGAATACTAGTGCAATTCCATTTTTAGGACAAGGCATATTCTCCAAGGAATAGGCTTCATGAATCTGTTCTACACCTAATACAGTGTATCCATTTTTCTTGGAATCTATCACTGCATCTAAACCATTATCAAAGCCTAACCAATCAACTGACTCAGTTGCCCCAAGTGCAACTTTATCGAGTTGCTTATGCGGAGGTCTTGCACAATAACCACAGAGTGATATACCAGCGAGGCCAAATGCATCTGCTGTTCTAAAAAAACTACCGATGTTATGAGCGCTACGTAAATTTTCTAGGATAATCCAAACTGGAGTTTTGAATGAATTTGAATAAGAATTTGGACTTAATCGATTCAGCTCATCGGTAGTTTTCTTTTTCATAATTACCCTAGTCTTTTAAACAGTTTTAGCCGGTGATCATTTGACTTCTTATATTCGCAAAGGTATGTCTGTTATATAGATCAATATATGTCAAAAAACGTCTCGGAAACTCCATTAATGCGCCAGTATAATTCTATGAAAGCTGAGCACCCCGAGGCTATTTTATTGTTTCGTGTTGGAGATTTCTATGAAACCTTCGGTCAAGATGCTATAAAGGCAGCAAAAGCCTTGGAGATAACATTAACAAAAAGAAGTAATGGAGCCGCAGCGACAATAGAACTTGCTGGATTTCCGCATCACTCGATAGATACTTATATGCCCCGCCTAGTTAATGCCGGTTATAAAGTTGCTATTTGTGAACAGTTAGAAGATCCAAAATCAGTAAAGGGAATAGTTAAAAGAGGAGTTACCGAGTTAGTCACCCCTGGCATTAGTCATTCTGAGAGCTTACTAAAGAGTAATTCAAATAATTTTCTTGCAGCAATACACCTTGATAAAAATGATGGAGGACTGGCGTTACTCGATGTTTCAACAGGTGAATTTATGGTTGCCCAAGGTTCATATCTTGAAATTGATAAATGGATACAAAGTTTTAATCCTAAGGAAGTTGTTTATAATCGCAGACAACGCTCTGATTCTATAACTAGACTTTTAGGAGACAGAACACCGTCAAGTATTGAGGATTGGGTTTTTCAATGGGATTATGCTTTAGAAAAGATAAATGATCATTTCAAATCAAAAACCATCAAAGGATTTGGAATTTCTGATGCACGGCTTGCAGTGATTGCTTCTGGTGCATTAATACACTATTTAGAACAGTCCAAATATGATCAAAAATCTCATATTTTAAGTATTCATCGCCTTAGATCTTCTACCCATTTATGGATGGATAGGTTTACTCTAAATAATTTGGAGCTATTCAGATCATCAGTTAATGGAGGAACTTCTTTACTTGATGTCTTAGATGTTTGCTTAACCCCAATGGGTGGTCGCATGTTAAGAAGATGGCTCGCTTTGCCGATGACGGATTTAAAATTGATCAACCAGCGTCAAAAAGCAGTTGCATCAATTTTAAAATCTCATGATAATAGAAAAGAAGTAGAGAGTCACCTAAGACTAATTTCAGATATCGAACGTTTGAGCACAAGATTATCTACAGGTAGAATTGGGCCGAGAGAGTTGATGCGAATTGCTGAAAGTCTTTTTCAAGTTCAGACAATAGGTGAAAAATTAAATGGGGAAAATGAGTGGATGCCCTACTTAGAAAAACTTGATCCATTAACGAATTTATCCGATCTAATTAATAAAACACTAGGAGATGATTTACCGTTGCTTGTTTCTAAAGGCGGAGTTATTCGTGAGGGATTTAATGAACAGCTAGATAAATATAGAAACTTAAAGGATGATTCTCAGAAGCATTTAGAGGCTATTCTCGAAAGAGAAACAAAGACAACAGGGATACAGGGTTTAAAAATTAACTTCAATTCTGTCTTTGGGTATTATTTAGAGGTACGGAATTCTCAAAAAGATAAAATTCCTGAGTCATGGATCAGGAAGCAAACATTGGTGAATGCTGAGAGATACATAACAGAAGAATTGAAAACTCTGGAATTGGAAATTTTAGATGCAGAGGATCGACTTTCTGAGCTTGAGTATAAACTTTATTCTGATTTAGTTAATAAATCACAGCATTATGTTCCGTCTCTCCTTAATACTGCAAAGTGTATTGCTTCAGTAGATGTTTTATTTGCATTTGGCAGATTAGCTAGTCGGAATTCTTGGACCATGCCAACTTGGAATGAAAACCATCGCTACTCAGTTATTGATGGTAGACATCCAGTTATAGAGTATAGTCTTCCTGAAGGTGAATTCTATGTTCCAAATGATGTTGAGTTGGAATCCTCAAAAGAACAAATACTATTGATAACCGGGCCTAATATGAGTGGAAAGTCAGCTTTATTGCGACAAACAGCATTAATATCAATTCTTGCTCAAATGGGGAGCTTTGTTCCAGCGAAATCCGCAAACTTGAGCATTTTAGATAGACTTTTTGTTAGAGTTGGAGCAAATGATAATCTAAGTGCGGGAGAATCCACCTTCATGGTGGAAATGTCAGAAACGGCTAGTATTTTAAATGGCCTTACGGAAAGGAGTTTAGTCCTTCTTGATGAAATTGGAAGAGGAACAGCTACCTATGATGGATTAAGTATCGCCCAATCGATAACGGAATATTTACATTCTCACCCGTTCAAACCACTTACACTTTTTGCTACGCATTATCATGAATTGGCATCTCTTGAGGAATCTTGTGAAAGGGTTAGTAATAAACATGTTTCTGTCCTTGAAGATGATGGTGATATAGTTTTTTTGCGAAAACTAGAACCAGGTGGATCAAATCATAGTTTTGGTATTCACGTAGCAAGGATGGCAGGAATGCCTCAAACGGTTGTTCTAAGGGCGAAAGATTTATTAAAAGAGTTAGAGCAATTACATGGACATAAATCTGAAAATTCCAGTGATCTTGGGACTAATTATCAAATGTCATTAGTTCAATGGGAAAGTCCAGAAGTCGAAGCACTAAAGAAAGAGTTAGAACAGTTAGATGTAAATGCCATTGCTCCTATTGATGCATTACTTTTAATCCAAAGATGGAAATCCTTATTTAAATAAACCTCAATAATTTCATTTTATATGATTGTTAAGGAGGTATTTCTTGTTATTTTTGCCACCCATTGCGAAAGTAGCTCAGTTGGTAGAGCACGACCTTGCCAAGGTCGGGGTCGCGGGTTCGAATCCCGTCTTTCGCTCTATAACGAAAAGGCCAGCTGAATAGCTGGCCTTTTTAACTTTAAGAAAATCACCTTAATAAAAAAGCCGATCATATTGATCGGCTTTTTTTATTAAGGAAGTTTGGATTAGTGCTGAACAACTAAACGTAATGTTTTTTCATTTTTCAAAGTTTGAATCTGAACTAGGAAAACTCCATTATGAAAACTCTCTGTATCAATATTGATATTTGAATCTAAAGTATAACGGCTGTAAACGGTCTGACCAATTGAATTCAAGATGCGTACAGTTTTATAACCCATTTCAGGAATTTTAATAGTAGCGACAGTTGATGCGGGATTTGGATAGATTAAAATCCTGGCAAGCTCATCCGTATTAAGATTAAATGGGAAGGCTTCATCTCCTGGTGAACCAACATCGCCTCCTGCAGACGTGTAAGCTCCGCGAGTTCCAACAATTGCATCTCCAAGATATGTGCAGTTAGTATCAAATTCGACTGAACGCCCAGCGGTCGTTGAAGAATAGGCGGCACGGCAAATCTCTATAGGAGTTGATGAAGTATCATAGAGTGCAACAGCATCTGAAGATGAACTTAAGCTAGGGAATGCACTATTTACTAATTCATCAGAAGAAATAACTTGAATTGAATTATTTATCCCCCAATTTCCTTGGAAATTTCCTTTATATGTTGACAAACCAGCCCATACAATTATAGATTCACCAGCTTGAATGGTGTTATTTATGAAAACAGATGTCCCAGCATTGTAACTATTATCATCCCATGAGAAACCAGATAAATCTATAGCTGTATTTCCATAATTATGTATTTCAAACCAGTCTTCACTAATATTAGTATTCGGGTCATTTGATCCTGACATAATTTCTGTTATGGCAAGGTCGTAGCTCGCAGGTGTAGGGAAGAGAACATCTTCTTTTTGTCGAGGTAACATTTGATAGCCTCCAGTATAAGGACTACTCATATCAAATTGACCACCAATACCAATGATATCAAAAACACCAACAGGACAGGGCTCATTAAACAAAGTAACATCGGCATCAATTCTTAATGCGATAGTATTTGTGCCATCAGTTACGTCAACATTAAAACCTGACCCGGCATTTGTCCACTGGGTTGGATCAATAACGGTGACATTATTCACTCTAATTAGATTACTTTCTGTAGTCTCGTCTAAGCTAGTAATTACCGTTGGCGATGGGATTCCAGATCCCGTCGAAGTTATTACAATGGAGTCGGCACCTACCTGCGCTAAACCATTAAATTGGCCGACGCTTCCAATCACTCGAACTACATCTCCCTCATTTACTGTATATCCATGAGAAGAGCTTGCTGGGGAAAACACACCAAAGCCGACAGAGCCATCATGAATTGTAAATGCAACATTTCCAGTTGAAGCAGATTGAGTATTTACACCGATAACCGTTCCTATTACCTTACAGTAAACTCCTAAAGAATCTGAAACCCCATCTGAATTTTGACCCTTAACTTGAGGTATTGTGTAAGTTGGTATAGGCGTATCATCATCATTTATAGTAAAGCGCATGCTATCAATAACACCTATAGTTAAGCCGCTTCCGACAGACTGAATAATAAAATCAGCATATTCAGTACCTTCATTAATAGCGTCATCAATTACTGTAACATCAATGCTAATTGTGTCGGTATTCGCAGGAATATTAATCATTGTTCCTGAAGCAGATATATTAGGATTGAATGTAGCGTCTGTTCCAACTGTAAACCCACTTCCCGTCGAAATTTTGAGATTCACAGAAGAGCTTGTAGTAACTGCAGGCTGAATATAAAGATCAATGGATGTTGTGATATTTCCTTCTAAGACTTGAGATGAAGAACCAGTAAAGCGAATACTTGGGCCAGTGGGTCCTCCTCCAAAACAACTGCTGCTGTGAGACCCAATGAAGGTCCATGTATTTTGTGGATAAACATCCCATTCTAAAGCCCCAGTAGTCCAATCAGTTGACCCACCAGTTATACTTGCCATTCTAACCAAAGTATGGTTGGCTGTTGATCCTGAACCGACTGCCCAGCTACTTCCGGGATCAACTCCAGGAACTCCGAGAACATCAATAGTATCAGTTCCATCAAAGAGGATCAGAGCGTCATCTCCATTAAAGTGAACGATTGAAGGGTAAGACAATATTGTATCTGCAGCAGCCTGAATTAAACTATCTGCTTGATTTGTAGAAACTAGGTAAACATCACCAGAAGCAATAGAGGCATTACTTGTAAAAGTGTTCGTGTATGAACCTCCATTACCACTTAGGTAAACGGTATATCCTGCAAGTGAAATTGCACTTGATGTTGGATTGTATATTTCAATGTACTTATGATTTGAAGAGCCTTCACCGTATTCACTAAAGAATAGATCTGAACATACTCCGGGAAGAGGTCCTCCACCGCCACCACCGCTAACACAACTGCTGCTATGAGATCCAATATAGGTCCATGTATTTTGTGGATAAACATCCCATTCTAAAGCCCCAGTAGTCCAATC